>QWOR01000224.1 GCA_003669575.1 Planctomycetota bacterium
AGCGCTACAAGCTCATCATGGAACAAGCCGGCGAGGCAGATGATCTGGATGTCTGAGAACTTTGCTCGATTTGAATTTGCAACACGCAGGTCAGGCTCTGCCTGACGCCCCACGCCCCCAGAGCATCAATCGTCAGGCAGAGTCTGACCTACAGGAACGCGTGTCCAAGCTCCGGCTTGGACACGCGTATCCGCGAAGCTCCCGCTTCGCCGAGTGCCAAATCGCCACCGGTTCGCTCTCGGTACCTCCTCGATATAATCAGTCGATGCATTCCTCGCCGATTCACATCGACACGCCTGCTTACCCTCACCGAAGCAGAGCTTCGGGGATATGCGTTACCAAGCAGAGCTTGGGAACGAGATCGCAAACGAGAGTACATAGCTTGCCCAGAGCCACGGGCTCTTGTACGGTGCACACGAGCAAAACCTAATACAGACCATTCCTTGCACCTCAAATAGCCCTGAACTCAGGAGTATTCCATTGGCTTCAAGCTCGGAATCATTCTTCTTTCGCGCGTTAGAGGAGAAAACAGAGAAGGCTAGAGCTGCTGTCCAACGCTGCGTATCCGTATTTCTTTCCACCAACAACAGCTCACGAGTGGAGGCTGCAACGCAAGCAGCCTCGGCAGTAAGTCTCATAGTTGACATGTTGTCCGCGCAAGATAGACCTTACTGGCTTTCGCCGCTTCATAACAACCTTAGAACAGCGGCAGCAGACCCAGAGGGGAGAGACGGACTCAACGGTATCCAAGAAATCGCAAACACCTTCCAAGGCGCATTAAACAGCCACAAATGGAAGCTAACTGAGGCAAATCCAGCAGATGGATTTGACTTTGACAGCATGTACAACAAGTACAAGAAAGAAAACAGAATCCCGGAACTGTTCGAGGAAATCATCTCTCTCCTGAACGAAATTGCAAACAGTGGCCAGCTGGATAGCATAAGCGCGCTCACAGAGCTACGAAGAGTGATCGCGACACTTGAAAAGGCCAAAAATGGATCATACTTCGCAACTCGAAATGCTTGGCACTTCGTCACAAACTGGTTCAAGAACTCTGGATGGGAGATGTTGAGTGACATCCCTCTACTTGGCGCTGTTACTCGTGGGTTAAGGAAGACACTCGAAGACATGGACCACGGAATGACAGACTTACATACTCAAATTCAAGATGAGCTTCAGACAAAAATCGCCAAAGACTTTCCACGTATTGAGTACACCTCTCCTGATCTTCCTCGCATTGAACACTCACCGCAAACTCAGGTTGAGCAATCGAACTGAAGTGGGGTAGCCCAGATTGCTCCACAACCTTTTGGTGCAACAGGCCCGGGAGGCAACACTCTAGTTCAGACACTGATTCGGCATGTGCTTCTATCCGGCTTCGCCGCACCAGTTTACAAGCGAACCGGCCCGCAGCATCTCCTCTACTGGGTTTGGTGCGATCAGAAAGGTATCCACGGCAGAATGTCCCAGATGCCGTACCACAATGCTATAAGGAGTTCCTTCAATGAAAACTTCTTAGGAGGACGTGGAGCACTACAATTCTGACACCTTTCTTTGAACGGTGTGTTACTGCTGCGGCAACATTCGCAATACCAGTTGCCGTCATTTACGGTACTACGCTTTGCACTCATGTCGTTTCTCCATTAAGTGCGGTTACACATCTGTTCAAAAACACCAGAACCCGAGGTACCGTGGTGCTTTTTCATACCTTTACCTCGATTTCCTGTAACTCAACACGAAGGTCGGTAAGTTTCCAGTTGTTCTTGTCTGGCTCTAAAGTATTTTCTCTTAAAAACTGCGGATGTCCTTGAGTTGCCATCCACCATTCACCATTCTCTTTGAACCAACACATATTGAGTAATTTTGCTGTAGCAGGAGCGAGGATCACTCTCCTATCAGGTAAATCAGCCAATTGTTTTGGTGATGGGAGAGGCTGGTACAGCTTGTATTGTGATGCTGGCGGATCCATATCCAGCGAATCACCATCCTCAGTAGTTGCGTAGATAGTCCCTTCGAATACTTCCAATGGACGGATATCGCTGCTGTTCACCCAGCACAGAACTGGTTCTTCAGTACCTATCGGTACATCAGCCAATGTCTGTGGGCCTTTCATCGGAACCAATATCCAGTTCAGAACTTTCACTAGAGCTTTCCTTCACTGACGGTGTGGCCGAGACGTGGCATTGCACGAGGCGGGGTGGCCCAGGAACAAGAGGTTCTTGCAATCGACCGTTTACTCTACCATCCTGTTGTTGCTCCGCCAGCCAGCCTCGCCCCGAGACGCTCATCGCGCTCGCAGAGCCGTGGCACCCAACACTCACATTGAACGGACGACGCCACCAGACGAACGTTGATTGCCTTCTGCTGGTCAGTTTCGATCCAATCCACGAGATTCACTCATGTTCCGCACCAACGCCGGAATGCTGCTCGTTTGGCTGTCGTTCAATTTGTGCGATTGCATTGCTCTTGAGCCAGCGATGGACCGGTTGATTTCTTCTGCTGAACCCACCGCGAAATCCACTCAACCAGCGGACGACGCCCCACGCATGCTGGTCGCACCGTTCAGCCCCGAGAAGGCCCGTCAAAGCCAGAAAGCCTGGGCAGACCATCTGCAGACCGAGGTTCAACTCACAAACAGCATCGGCTCGACTCTGATCTTGATTCCCTCCAGTGAATTCCAGATGGGGAGCCACGAGTCGATGGAGGAGACAGCTGCCTTTGCCATCCGGATGGGCCACAAGGGGGCCCAGGCAGAGAACTATCGAGACGAGCATCCGCAGCATCTGGTGCAGTTGACCAGACCATATTTTCTCGGCAAGCACGAAGTCACGCGGGGAGAATTTCGAAAGTTTGTCGAGCTGACCGGCTACCAGACGGAAGCAGAAGCCGACGGCCTGGGCGGGCTGGGATATAGTGCAACCACGCAGAGTGTCGAGCAGAAGCCGGAGTACACCTGGAGGAATCCTGGATGGGAACAGACCGACAAACACCCGGTGTTGAACGTCAGCTGGAACGATGCGGTGGAGTTCTGCAAGTGGCTCAGTCAGCATGAGGGCCACACATATCAATTGCCCACCGAGGCCCAATGGGAATTCGCCTGCCGGGCGGGGACCACGGGCCGCCTTGTGACCGGAGATGTGCCAGCAGACCTCGCCGGTTCCGCCAACGTCGGAGATGAGTCGTATCATCGCACTCCGGGATTCACTCAATACACGGGCTACTTTCCATTCGACGATGGAACGAGATTCACCGCTGAGGTCGGGAGCTACCGAGAGAATCCGTTTGGCTTGTGCGACATGCACGGGAATGTCTGGGAGTGGTGCCGTGATTGGTACAGCGAGTCCTACTACGCAAATTCACCGCGTGAAAACCCCGCTGGCCCACTCACGGGTACTTACCATATCTATCGCGGCGGCGGCTGGCTCAATGACCCTGTCGGGTGCCGTACGACCCGCCGGGGAGGACCATCTCCCTCGAAGCGTTGTAACCGGCTGGGATTTCGCCTGACCCGGACTATCCCCAGCCCTGCTGAATCCCAATAGCCAATACAGCGGCAAGGGAGAGCGGTGGACTTTCCACTCGTAACCAAGCCGGAGCCTGGGCACGAGCACGTATCCGAATCATCAACGTCACTTCGCCAGCGACGCACTCACAATCTCGGCATCGTTTCTCAGGATGATCGACTTGTTCGCAAAAGCGGGGTGCGACCAGACGACTTTTCGCTGCTGGGCGGCTCCCGTGGGTTCGAGCAGGTGGGTGCGGCTGAGTTCGTGATACCCCTCGCGGTCGAGCCGGGCGATGATCAGGTCACCCTTTTCATTCGGGATGAAGAACCGGTCGCCCTGCCGCACCAGAAACGCATTCGCCCAACGGTCTGATTGCCCGCCGGTCGCCTCATAGGTCATCCACAGGCGGTCCCCGGTCCGGGCATCGAGACCGCGCAGCTCCCCATAACTATCCACGCCAAACACCAGCTCCCCATCGAACCAGGGGGTCGGCATGATCGATTGAATGGCGTCGGTCTTCTTCTCGCTCTTCCCCTTCCGCTTCCAGACCTCCGATACGCTGCTGCCGTCGCTCGACAATTTGAGCAGCACAGCCCCATCGTAAAACGTCGTCAGGAACAGCTCATCCTTGACCTGCCGCGGCATCGGCGTGGTCAGTCCGAAGTTGATCTCCCAGTCATACGTCCAGATCAGCTTCCCCGTCTCGGGTTCCAGGGCACTCAGCCCCGCCGGGTGGAAGGCCAGTAGCATCCGGCGGCCATTGTGCTCGATGATCTGCGGCGGACCGTATCCCGGTCCGTGTGCGGTCAAGGAATCGATCCCGCGCCACAGCTCCTTTCCAGTCAGCTTGTCGAACGCGACCACCGTCGATCCCGGACCACCGACCATGCAGATGAGCTTGTCCCCATCGACCAGCGGGTGGCAGGCAAAGCCCCAGACCGGAGCATTCTTCAGATTGAAGTCCTTCAGAAACTGCTTCGACCAGAGCACCTTTCCATCGGCCACGTTGAAACAGAACAGGTGCCCTTGTGCCCCGAGCGTATAGACCCGGTCGCCATCGACCGTGGGCGTGCAGCGCGGGCCAGCCGGGTAGCTGACGGTGTAGGGACAATCGTATTCGTGAGTCCACAGAACCTGGCCGTCCGCTTCATTCAGGCACAGGACGCGTTCGGTGGCTGGGGTGGAACCATCCGCGGGCGGGGTGGCTACATCAGCTGCAGCTGGCTTGCTCTGACGGTCGGTGACAAACACCTTGCCCCCAGCGACCGCCGGGCCGGCATACCCGCCGCCAATGGGCAATCGCCAGTTGATCTTCGGTCCCTCTGCCGGGAAGGCATCGAGAATCCCGGTCTCACGCCAGACGCCATCCCGCTGCGGTCCCAACCACTGCGGCCAGTCATCCGCTACAGAAACAGCGGACAAAGCGAGAAAACAGGCGATACCCATCACACGACGCATCATGCCACCCTGCTGAGAAAAAGGGGCCTCCGGACCATGGAACCATGATCACCTGCCGCATCCTCTTTCGCAATGGTCGCCGTGGAGATCGGCTGTTCGTGTTCTCGCCCCTTCAAACAGCAGGGGAGATCGTGCTCCCGAGCTCTGCGGGGTCACGAGAAACAGGGGTCAGGGGGACTCTGACAAGCAAGCTCTTTGGGCATTAACGGTTTACTGCAACTGACTGACGAGCAGCTCCTGAACGAACGGAGAAGTGGCGATGGTGAAGTGGCCCATAACGCTTCCGACTTCTCGAGAGAGCTCAGGATCGTCGTCGACGTTGACTTGCCACAACTCCGTGCAGGGTGAGGATTCCCCGACGGGAGTCCCTCGAAAAACCGTGAATCGGTCGCTCACACGTGTTTCGTAGATATTGAAACAATAGCCGACGTTGGGAGTGATCACCGGGTGATTGAAAGCCTCAACCAGGATCAGGCGATCGACTCGGATTCCATCCTTTCCCAGTCCCTGGGCCAGCAGGGCAGCTGCGTCGGCTCCCAGGCTGTAGCCGATGATCAAGACTCGCCCCTGCTCTTCGCCTGATTTTCGGCGTTTCACAATACGATCTTTTTCCAGGAGCAGCTGACTGGGCAACAGCACAACCGGCTCATAATTCAGACGACGGACACGTTCCGTCATGCCTTTGATGGCAGGCCAATAGCCCGCCGTTCCACGAACGATGTAAACGCGTTCTCGGGGCATCATCTCACATGCCGAATCATCCCCGCAGCAAGGCAGTGCCGTGGTGAAGAGCAGGAGAAGATATGCGAGTGTTTTGCAGACTGAGGACATCATTTGTCCCTGTTTCAACAGTGCGGAACCATCTAGCCCGATTGAAAATCCCGGACTGAGGGGAGTTATCGAATAATCGCAGAAACCTGCTTCAGAATAATCACTCACGTAGATACAACCAGTATTTCGGTATCCGCTTGCGATCAATTGGCGTCGAAGATCGAAATTTTTGTGAAGTTTCTCGCTGAACTCCCGCTGGATGTCCCTGGTTGCTGGCAACCTTCGGGAGCCGTAAAGGCATGAACACCAACAACCTGCATCCGGGCAATGGTCTCTTTGCGGCTTCGCCGTTCCTGTTTGTGAGCCAGCCAGTTTGCTCTCGCCAGGGTGAAGGATCTCAGGAATCGCCTGCTCGTGAGCGCAGTCTCGCCATCACCCGAAAGCATCATAGCGATGGCGACTGGCAGCGGATCACCAGGTCGCCCTGTTCGACTCGCGCCAGCAGCTGCTGGTGCGTCGACCAGAAATCGTCGAGGGTGTTTAACGACTGAGTCACAAACGTGCCGTCCTGGAGCGTGATCTGCTTGCCGGACGCGGCGGAGATGGCCTGGGCGATTTGCTCTTTCGACGGATGGGAACCTGGCAGCGGAACGCGTTTCAGACGCCCCGCCGCAGCTCTGCCCTCGGACTCCGGATAGAAGAGGGTGCCGTTGTAATAGTCGACCCCAAAGGCGATCACGCCCGGGATAAAGAACAGCACCAGACCAATGGCATCCATTCCCGCGACGGTCCAGTCGACCCGGCCCCCGCGCCCCTGCCCGCGTCGCTCCGGATACAGTAGTGTTCCACACCCCGTCAGCGCAGCTGGAACGCACAGAGCCAGTAAAGACTGAAACTGACGGCGGGAAATGCCCGAACCGCTGAGTCGATCATCCATGATCTTGAATACCGGGCCGCAACCGTGAATTCGAAGATTTGAATCTATGTATGGCGTCGCAGCGGGATCAATAGAGATCAGATCTCTGGCCGAATCATAGGCAGTTCCAGCCGACTCGCTGGTGGTGCTGGCCTAGATGTAAGCCTTTGGTCTGGCCCAACCGCCTACTCTCCCACAGCCCTGACCGTGGTCAGCGACTTGAACCGGTCGTGGTCAGTGAAGGTCCAGACGACTTTCTTGTCGCGGGTTACCTCGAAGGCGTGAGCCCCATTTCCTTCCTGGCCTCGCAGAAAGTTGCCGACGAGATAGTGGCCATTTTTGAGGATCTGCAGGCTCGATACCCACGTCAGATTCAGTTCGGGGGCGTCGCTGGCTTTGAACTCCCACACGATCTCTTTCTGCGGGGTGACCTCGATAAGGCGTTTCTGCGTGGCTCCGGCGATCAGCGTGTTGCCGTTGGGCAGACGCAGTGCCTCGCCGGTATTCTCGACACCGGTGTACTCCCATACGACCGTCCCATCGGCGGCGTATTCGCGGATCGCCCCGTCCCCTTCATGTGCTGCCAGCAGATGGCCGTTGTCGAGCTTGTGCACGTTCCGCACCTGCAGGTGATAGCCTTCCTGATCGGTCTTGAGCTTCGTCGTGTGGACGACCTTCCCTTGCGGGTCGACCTCAACCACCTGGCAAGGCCCCTGCTCCGCGACGAGCGTGTTCCCATTCTTCAACCGCTCGCTCCCGAGCACCTGCGGGCACAGGCTGACATAGTTCCAGACCGTCTCCCCCTGGGGGTTCACCTCGACGACTCCCGTCGGTTTTCCTCCATACGCATAGAGCACATTGCCATTGGGTAAGACCTGAAAAATCACCGCAATGCTCAGCGGCTTGAACTCCCGTGTCAGCTTCCCGTCCGCATCGAGTTCCACGAACCGGTTCGGAGCGCTTCCGTACTCAAAGAACATCAACCGATGCTTCACCGGCCCATCCGCTGCGACGAGTTGGGCAGGAGAAACCTGCCCAAACACCAGGGCCAGTAACATCAACACACAGCTGCGAGCGCACATGGAGGTTCTCCGGTGAAATGTCGTCTTAGCTCCGCAAAAGAACGCTCTGACCGGGCGATCGGTCGAGCGTTCTTTGGTGACTGTCGGCTGTTTGAAGGAGCGTCCTTTTCAGAGAAAAAGACGACCTATGGCTTCGCGACATCCAGCTTGATGTGCAGGTCGCGGATCTGGCGGGCGTCGACTTCGCTGGGGGCGCCGGTCATCTGGTCAGCGGCCTTTTGCGTCTTGGGGAAGGCGATCACGTCGCGGATGTTGTCACCGCCGGTGAACATCATCACCCAGCGGTCGAGACCGAGGGCGATCCCGCCGTGCGGAGGGGCCCCGTAGCGGAGTGCGTCGAGGAAGAACCCGAACCGCTGCTCCGCCTCTTCCGCGTTGATGTTCATCAACTCGAAGACGCGCTGCTGGATCTTCGGATCGTGGATTCGCACGCTGCCGCTGGCGGCCTCGTAGCCATTGCAGATCAAGTCGTACGACGACGCCCGGACCTTGCCCGGATCGGTGTGCAGGTACTGCTCATCGTCGGGATGGATCGAGCAGAACGGGTGATGCTCGGCATCCCACCGCTTCTCGTCCTCGTTCCACGTAAACAGCGGGAAGTCGAGCACCCAGAAGACCTCCATCGTGTTCGGATCGAATAGTTTTTGTTCGCGAGCGATGCGATTGCGGACGGCGCTCAATGCCGCGCTGGAGACCTTGAACGTGTCAGCCACGAACAGGAGCAAGTCCCCTTCCTCGCCCCCCATCTTCTGCACGATGGCCTGCTGCTGATCGTCGTTGAAGAACTTCGCGATTGACGAATCGAGCTTGCCGCCGGTGACCTTAAAGTAGGCCAGCCCCTTGGCCCCATAGTCAGCGACGAGGGCCTTCATCTCGACGTCCAGGATGCGGCGGCTGTACTTGTCGGCCCCACCCTTGACGTTGATACCCCGCACGCGGTTGCCCGCTTCGATCGTCGACTTGAAGACGCTGAACCCGCAGTCCTTCGCGATGTCGCCGATGTCGACCAGCTGCATGCCGAACCGCATGTCTGGCTTGTCGCTGCCGTAGTTTTCGAGGCAGTACTCGTGAGTGAAGCGACGCAGTGGCAGCTGGAACTGCTCGCCGCGGATCGCCTGGATCATCTCGGCCACCAGACCGTCGATCACGTTCAGGATGTCGTCCCGCTCGACGAACGCCATCTCTACGTCGATCTGCGTGAACTCCGGCTGGCGGTCGGCCCGCAGGTCCTCATCGCGGAAGCAACGGGCGATCTGCATGTACCGGTCGAACCCGGCGACCATCAACAGCTGCTTGTACAGCTGGGGTGACTGCGGCAGAGCGTAGAAGGTGCCTTCGTGAACGCGGCTGGGGACCAGGTAATCGCGGGCCCCTTCCGGCGTGCTGCGACCGAGCATCGGGGTCTCGATGTCGAGGAACCCGAGCTTGTCGAAGTAGTCGCGAACCACCTTGGTGAGCTTATGCCGCAGGATGATATTCTGCTGAATCGCGGGGCGACGCAGGTCGATGTAGCGGTGCTTCAGGCGGATGTCTTCGTTTGGCACCGACTGGCCATCGGGCTCGAATGGCGGCGTCTTGCTCTTGTTCAGCAGCTTGAGATCCCGGCACAGAACTTCGACGGTACCCGTTTCGAGCTTGGGGTTTTCGAGGCCAGCGGGTCGGGCGACCACCTCTCCGGTGACCTGGATCACGTCCTCGTAGCGGAGTGAACGGGCGAGTTCCTGGATGGCAGGCGAGTCGGCGAGATCGCACTTGATCTGCGTCTTGCCGTACCGATCCCGCAGATCGATGAACACGATCCCCGCATGGTCGCGATACTTGTCGACCCAACCGCAAAGAGTGGCCACTTCGCCGACATGAGAAGTTCGCAGTTCACCACAGGTTCGAGTTCGCAACACGAGAGAGAGCCTTTGCTTATGCCGAAATCGGCGGAGCCGGAGGGGCGAGGCAGCCCTGCCCCATCCCCCATCGAAGTCCGCATTCTAGGGGGACAGACGGAAACGTCGCAATGTTGGGGGGCGGTTGAGAGTGGAGGGATGAAGGTTGAGGGTTCGGAGAGCGGAGGATTTAAGTGAATCGCGATGCGGCGAGGGACAGGAACGGCGGGATTCCGGAGTTGAGAGAGAGGACACAGATTCAAGAGATGAAGAGGCCTTAATGGGACGGGGAGCCCTCAAAACAAGAGCTGATCAATATTGGCCTGAATCGAGATAGATGCCCAGTGAGCCTGGCTTCAACAACCCCGAATCCATCCCCTCCGATCAGTGTCCCTCTGCGTTATCTGTGCCCCCCTACTCCCAAACAGTGTCTCTCAAACACAAAAAGCCCGGCGACCTTTCGGCCACCGGGCTTTGCAATTCAACATCGAAGCCAGAGTGCGAACACCCCGACCAGAGTGAGAACTAGACTCCCGAGAACGGGTGCTTGGCGGAATCCTTCTTCGCCAGCATTTCGCTCGCGCTTGGCTCGTTCTTCATCGCACGGGCGATCGCCAGCTTGGTCGCATCGTAGTTGTACTGGAAGATCTTCTTGTCATCTTCCGCGGCCCAGTGAATGAACACGCCGCAAACGATGCACAGCTTCTCGGCCTGATCCTTGGCGATCACGCCAGCTTCGACGCTGTCGGCCACGGCCTTGGCGACGGCGTACTGAGCGGGTCCGAACATCTGGACAGCCTGCTTGGCTCCCTTGATGGTGACCTTGGTGATCATCACGGTCGCGGGCTTCACACCGACGTTCGGAGCAAGCACGGCGAGCAGGTTTGAGTGACCGTGCGACTGGGTCGCCAGAGCATTCGCGAAGGCGGTGCCGACTGGACCGTCCTTGTCACCGATGAGCAGATCGATGTGTGCAACTTCATTACCATCGCCGCAGAGGGCTTCGCCAACATGGAACGACATCGCTAGAGACTCCTGGGGTTCTCGAAATCCAACTGTTGTGAGCCCCGGGCCCCCGAAAGGACACCGCGCCAGACCCAACAGGGGGAATTAAACCACGTGAGGGCCAGATATTCCAGCGTCCCATGTCCCGCCCAGCGGCTCAACGACCTGGGGTGGGAAATCGAGTCCTCCCAATCAGTTACACACGGAATGCGCAAGGCGTTCGGCCCGCTAGTTCCCCTCGTCCGTGTCCTTGCTCTTGTCAGATCCTTCCTCACCATCGTCGGTGTTCGATGGATCAGAGTCATCGGATTCGCTCGGTTGCACGTTCAGGAATTCCGACTTGCCGCGAAACGCTATCGGCAGAACGCCCTGCTGTCGGGCCTGCGAAATATCGATCAGCATGTACTCGTTGTTCTCTGGTTCGTCAAACTTCACCTTGGCTTCTTCGAAGTTATTCGATCCGACGGAAATCGCGTTTGAGAAAGAAGCCCATGAAGCGGGGTCACGCTTGTCTTCACTGACCGAGTTCTCCAGCACTTCGACCTCGGCATATTCGTCGCCTTCTGCGACAGTTGATCCCAGTAGAGTCGTCTCCAAAGCTACCAAGGTTGTCTTCTTGGCATCCAGGTAAAACCCCATGTAACAGTGACCGGGAACCATCACCAAAAACGGTTCAATGCCGATCTTCCGCAGCAGTGAGGCCATCAAGACCGAACCATCGACGCAGTTCGCCTGAGAGTTGTTCAGCGACTCATCCAGCAACCGGACATGCTGTGACGCCACGGTCTGCCCTGCGACCGAGGTCGCGGTGATGCTGCTGTAACGAACATCGCGGGCCACGAGTGTATCCCACAGGGCGTACACCTGGCGGACGACTTCGGCTTCATCTCCCTGATACCCCGAGAACGAGTCGACGACTCCCCGGTCGAGGGACTCCCGCAGCACCTTATCCAGGAAGGGATGCTGCTCGTTGACATAGGCCGCAAATGTGGGGCTGATATCGTAGTTCTCCTCCCCTAATTGGACTATGAATGGGCAGTCGTTAATCGGACGCACGGTCACGGTGACGGTCTCTTCCTTGGCCTCTTCCGTAGCCTCTTCGCCGACCTGGACGCGGAATGTGATCGCGACCGGTGTAGCCTGCGTGATTTCAGCCAGCTTGGTGTAGCGATACTTGATCTTCGGGTAGACCGAATACTCCACCCCTTCTTCGGGCAGGGTTCCCGTGAAAGTGGTCGGCTCCATGATTTCGTTACAGGTCACGGTGACCTTGATCGCTGTTTCGTCCCCCGGTGATGTGATGCTCACACCCAGTAGCCCGCCGCGATCCCCGAGGATTTCAGGACTCTCGGAATCGATCCACGGAGCCTCTTTCACACTGGCTGTGGACACCAGAAACGCTGGGTACAGCTGCTCATCCCACCCCGTAATTGGAGTAAAGTCTGCGCTCCAGGCGGGCACGACACAGCTGCAAAACAGAACCACTGTCAGAACGCACCGAAACATGACGATTTACTCCCCGCAACAAAGTATACGAATGCGTGAGACCGAGGTCGCCGGGCCCTCCGTCAATCTCCAGAATTGAAGTTTAACGCACAACTCGGCACTGGGTGAATACGGTGACGGTGGAAACCGTATTCCCATGGTGAAGCTGTATGGAACAGGCCGATCCCGCTGGCTGCGTTATCCTTATGCAATGCTACGCTTAGCACTCCGCCATTGACTGAGAAGCAGCGTGAGAACAGCGGAGATTCGCTGCGCCGACTCACCGAATACTCATAGGAATTGGTCTTGTCTTACCCTCGTCCCGAGTAGCTTCCCCCTGCTCTGCAGATGAAACACGATCTGCCTCCTCGGTCCACTGCACAGACGGGTCCCATTGGAGTATCCTGATGGATGTCCTCATCCCTCTGGGATGACTGGAGTTCGAATTGTGGGAAGAGAGTCGCATGCCCCGTTTCCATCTGTTTTTGGTCGTGTTTGTCGCCATTGGTTGGTGTTGGGGAACCTCGACAAATGCCGGAGCCGAAGACGCGACCTTCACGCCGGAACAGATTGAGTACTTTGAGAAGCAAGTCCGACCTTTACTGGTCGAGCATTGCCTGAAATGCCATGGAG
>QWOR01000160.1 GCA_003669575.1 Planctomycetota bacterium
ACGGCCAGAGCCGTTTGTGAGGGACCAGCAATGATTACGCCTTCTGACGTGCGAACTGGGCGACAGTTTCCTGAATCAGGCGATCCTGATCAGTACCGGTCAGGGCTCGTCCGACCACCTGTTCGGTGGCTGCGGAGACCTGGCTGGCGAGTGTCGAGAACAGTTCGTCGATTGCCTGGTCCTTGGCACGGTTAATCTCGGCAATGGCCCGATTTTTCGTGGCCTCTGCCTCGACTTCAGCCTGCTTCATGATGTCGAGTCTGGTGTGCTCGGCATCACGGCGAGCTTCCGCGAGGATGTCCTTGACCTGGTTCTCAACCGCTTCGAGGCGTCCCTTGTGCTCCTTCATGAAGACCTGGGCTTGCACCTTGGCGTCTTCCGCATCGGCGATCGCCTTGCGAATTCCCTCTTCGCGAGCTTCCAGAGCTCCGAGGATCTTCGGCCAGGCGGTGAAGTACATGCCACCGGCGAGCAGGCCGAACACGATGGCGGAGAAGATCGCGAGGTCAGTCCGGAACTCTTGAGGTTCCTTATTGACTCCCTTTTCTCCGATGTGTTCGTGGTGTTCCGCGTGACCGCCGTCATGTGCTCCGTGAGCTTCGCCCTCTGCGTGAGCAGGAGCTGCAGCTGCCGGTGCATGAGTCTCTTCCGCTGTGGACAGCGCTGGCATCATGGCCATGCTGAACACAACGCCCAGGCCGATTCGAAGCAGTAGGGAAAGCGAATTCACGGGTTCACCCTTCACGAGGTCGACAGAGACGAAGCGACGGAGTCGCCACAGGTCGTCGAAAACTACTTGGCCTGCATACAGACGAACACGGCGAACAGCGTGAAGCCTTCGATCAGAGCAGCGGCGATGATCAGCGACAGCTGAATGGTCGGAGCAACTTCTGGCTGACGAGCCATGCTCTCCACAGCAGCTGCACCGATCTTGCCGATGCCGAGGGCAGCGCCAACGACGACGAGGCCAGCACCGAATGCGCCGCTGAACGAGATCAGAGCGTCAGCTGCCATGGCAGGAGCCGAGCAGACCAGGGTGACGGCAATCAGAGTCACAACAAAACGGATCCAGTTCTTCACTTCAAACTCTCCCAGTACGGAAACAGTGGTTCTTGGACCGGAGCTGCCACTCGACTTCGATGAGGCAGGCCACAGACCGGGTCAGGCAATCAGTTAGTGAGCGTGTCCTGCTTCGTGACCATGGTCATGATCATCATGCCCATGATCGCCGTGTGAATGAATCACAGACGCAAGCCACACCGCAGAGAGAAACGTGAACACATAGGCCTGCAGGAAGCAGACCGCCAGTTCCAGAACACTCATCGCCGCTGCAGCCAGTGAGGCAATCACAGCGACAGTTCCCCAAAGCTTGAGGGACAGAGCTGCGGCACTTGCGATCATTCCGATCACAGCGGTGAGCACGAGGTGACCTGCCACAATGTTCGCCAGCAGACGAACACCAAGCACACCGTGCTTGATGAACAGACCAATCACTTCGACGAAGAAGATGATGCCACAGATGACGATCTTCAACGGAAGCATCCACAGCGGCAGATCCAGCTTCGGGATCATGTTAGTCCAGAAACCGATCACTCCGAGATTCTTCGATCCCGCGTAAATCGCATGGATCAGCATGAACGCCGCGAGAGTCAGAGTCAGGGAGAACGCTGCGGTCGCAGCACCCACCCACGGCAACATGCCGATCAGGTTCAGGACGAGCACGAAGAAGAAGACCGTTCCGAGCAGCGGAACATACTTGTCACCATCGGGGCCAATCGCTGTGCGGGCAATTCCATCCCGGACGAACAGGACCAGACCTTCGAGTGCGTTCCACCCCTTGCCTTCCGGAGCCTTGTCGGACCGGATGAGGCCGGCGAACTTCTTGAATGCCCAGAAGATGAAGATTGCCGCCACGACCTCGATGATCATGACTTTGGAAATGCAGAAACCGCTTTGTGCCTCGTACAGATTCTTCAATGTGCCGAACGGCTGGGGAATAATGATCTTCCCGGCCAGATCGTGATTGAAGTCATCGAGGCCAGCCTCGGGGTGTGCGTCCGCCAAAAACTGCGGCACATCCTGCAGCGACCGGTAATGGGGACGCCACAGGAATTTCGGTACTTCGAAGAAGTACGCATCTTTAATGTGCAGAATCGGGTCAGCCATGCGGTTTCCGCGTAATGCGGTCCTTCCCCGAGGAGATTGCAGAGGACATTGAGAAGTTGCTCACGATATCGACCACCAGAATGGTTTCAACCGTGAGAGACACTAAAAACAGAGAGACATGAACCTCAGTGAGGTTCCTGATCGACCATTCCGGGTGCATCAGTCGCCACACGACGCCCAGGGCCAGCGGCCCGAGCGTCCGAAACAGGATGGAGACCAGCAGACCGGCAAAGGCCCGCTTCCCACCGGCTGTCAGCCCAACCGTCAGGAGGGCCAATGCTGCCGAACACCCGCAACCCACCATCGAGAAGATCGCCAGTTCGGCTCCCACCGCCCCGTACTTCTTCCCGTTCCAGTTCCACGCAACCAGTCCGGCCAGCCCTACAATTCCCGCCAGCACTACCAGTCGAGCAAGGAGGAACGGCAATCTGGCAATTTGATTCTGTGAAGTCGTCGTCGCTGAGGCTGCGTTCGGATCTGTTCCGTCACGTGCCTCAGCGTCCGGAGTGTTTGGGCCCGCCATCATTACGCTTCACCAGCAGAATGAGAGCTGTAAATCCCGAAACGAATCCGAACACAAACCCTAAAACCGTCCAATAACCAGTCCCGAGCTTCTGATCGAGCCACTGTCCGCCGAGTCCCGGCAAGACCATGACCACACAGACCGAAAGGACTCGAGACACCCAATCGACCGCCACAGACTGCTGGCGATGCTGATCACGCTGGTCGGTATCGAGGTTCATTCACCGCCCCACGTTGTCTGGAATTCGCTCTCGGGTCAGCAGGTGATCCAAGTGGGCTCATTCAAACTGTGTTTGGGTGAAACTGCAAGCTATCGAAGAAAGATAAGTCTCGTCAAAAGAGAGCGCTGACTTCTGCGCGGTTTCCCAGCGATGGGCGGCCACTTCCCAAGAGTGGGACGAAACTCCACACTATGTACTCCCTCGAAAGCCCCGTCGTCCAGCTGCATTAAAGCGGCACCATGCGTACGGCTTTATGCATTCCCCGATCTGCACGGCAGAGGAGCCGAAATGTCGACGCCAATCGAAATGTCATCGAACCGACTCATTTCGGTTGATGCGTACCGGGGAACGGTGATGTTCCTCATGCTCGCCGAGGTGCTTCGGCTGGGAGCAGTGGCGGACGCCCTCCCGGACAGCACGTTCTGGAAGTTCCTGGCCTTCCACCAGTCACACATTCCGTGGATCAGTTGCACTCTACACGACCTGATCCAGCCTTCGTTCTCGATGCTGGTGGGTGTGGTGCTGCCATTCTCTCTCGAAAATCGACGGCAGCGGGGAGAGTCCAATCTGTCGATGACTCTGCATGCCCTGCTCAGGTCGTTTTTGTTGATATTCCTTGGGATTTTCCTGCGTTCACTGGGACGAGAGCAGACGAACTTCACCTTCGATGACACGTTAACCCAGATCGGGATGGGATACTTTTTTCTGTACCTCCTGGGGCGAACCAACTGGATCGTCCAGCTGCTGGCGTTTCTGGGGATCCTGATCGGGTACTGGGGCTTTTTCGCAGCCTATCCGCTCCCGGGTCCGGACTTTGACTGGGCCAAGGCCGGAGTACCAGCGGATTGGCAGCACCACCTGAAGGGGTTCTCGGCTCACTGGAACAAGAACACGAACCCCGCCTGGGCCTTTGACGTGTGGTGGATGAACCTGTTCCCCCGCGCGAACCCGTTCACCCATAGCGGTGGTGGCTACTGTACCCTGAGCTTTATTCCCACGCTGGGCACCATGCTGCTCGGCCTGCTGACGGGACAGTGGCTGATGTCCGATCGCGACCCATGGCGGAAGGTGGCTGGCCTCGTGTTCGCGAGTGCTGCCTGTTTCGGGATTGCTTTCGCAGCTGCGCACTTCGATATCTGCCCCATCGTCAAGCGGATCTGGACGCCAGCCTGGGTGTTCTTTGCCGGTGGTTGGGGGCTGGCGATTCTGGCCAGCTACTATGTCATCGTGGATGTCCTGGGATTCCAGAAATGGGCCTTTCCGGTGATTGTCATCGGCAGCAATTCAATCGTGGCCTACTGCTCAGAGTGGGTGCTATACGGCCCGATCCGCGCTGCTCTGGATCGGCATATTGGGCAGAAACCCTTCGAGTTGGCGGGTCCCGCCTACGAGCCCCTGCTGCACGGAATCGCTGTGCTGGCGATCGTCTGGCTGATTTTATTCTGGATGTACCGTCGGCGAATCTTTATCAGGATCTGAATCGCAAGGGAGCTCTCCGACGTGTGGTGGAGCAGTCGAGTTACCTGCTGTCTAAAGATCCCCTCATGAGTCGTGAGAGTGTGGTTTTTTCGCAACCAGTTGTGGCATTCACGCTCGTGCAATTCCGTAGGCGAACTCGCATGGCCGTTACGACCGGGTTTTTCTGAATTCCATTGCGATTCCCCCCAAAAGCACCAGGAGGTGTACGGATTGTTGATTATTTAAATCGTGGGCGGACATAACCTAGCGATAGCTTCTGTTCGCATCGGAGGTCGGGCTGGAAACGGCCTCCCCGCACTTACTCTTCCCCACCAAGTCATGAGCACGGAATTCCCACCTGCACCTCCGGTCCCCCTGGCCTCATCAGGTCTGGACGCTGCTCGCTCTCAGACCTTGGGGGATGTGTACGACTACGCAGCCGACGAACATCTGGCTCCTGTGCCGTGGTTGACACAACTGGGTGACCAGGAATCACGTATTAACCTGCATTCCCTGGAGCCCGTAACGCGTGTGATGAAGCGTGCGGCTGATGTCGCGATTGCGACGACTATGCTGATACTGCTTTCGCCCGTCATGCTGCTCACAGCGATCCTCGTCAAGCTGACCTCACCAGGACCGGTCATTTTTCATCAGACTCGTGTCGGATTGAATCTGCGTCGCCCTGGAGCTGAACGACGAGTCGAGGTCTTGCCGCCGCCAGATGGCGAGGAGCGTCGCGTCCCCGACAGCGATCGACGTAAGGAATTTACTTACGGACGGCACTTTACCCTCTACAAGTTTCGCAGCATGCGGAACGACGCCGAAAAGAACGGAGCCCAGTTCGCTGTGAAGGGAGATGCCCGGGTGACGCCATTGGGGCGATTCATGCGGAAGACCCGGCTTGACGAACTCCCCCAGCTGTGGAATGTGATCTGTGGGGACATGTCTCTGGTCGGCCCGCGTCCCGAGCGTCCCGAGTTCATCAAGAACCTCTCCGACGAGATCCCGGGCTATCTGGATCGCCTGGGGCTGAAGCCCGGGCTGACCGGAGGGGCTCAAATCGTCAACGGATATGACAACAACATCGAGAGTTTCCGTCGCAAGGTGGCATTTGATCTGATGTACCTCAGGAACTGCTGCCTGTGGAATGACATGAAGATTCTGTTTCGCACCATTCGCGTGGTGCTCTCGGGCAGCGGGGCACTCTAATTCAGTTGCAGCGAGCGGCGGTTTTTTTCTCCCACTACCAACAAAAAAGACAGGCTATGCAGCCTGTCTTTTCATTTGAACGCGAATTGAACCGTCACTTAGAACGGCACGTCATCATCGGGAGCTCCACCGCCGGAGAACGATGAGCCCGAGTAGAAATCGTCGCCACCACTGTTACCACCAGAGGCTGGGGCCTGACCACGACCACCACGTGCGGAACCGCCGCGTGAGCCGCCACCACCTCCGCCCCCGCCGCCTTCTCCGGGGCCGGAGCCGAGGAACTGCATCGTTTCGCCGACAACCCGCAGCTTGGACCGCTTCTGGCCTGACTGCTTGTCTTCCCAGGTATCGAGCTGCAGGCGGCCTTCGATCATGACCGGGCGACCCTTGGCAAGGTATTCGCCAGCGAGTTCTGCCTGACGTCCCCAGAGGGTCACGTCGACGAACGTGGTTTCTTCCTTGCGTTCGTTGGTCGACTTGTCGTTGAAGTAGCGATTGACGGCTAAGCCAATCTCAGCGACAGCCATACCACTCGGAATGTATTTCACTTCCGGGTCGCGCGTGAGATTACCGATCAGAATCACACGATTGAAACTGGCCATGTCGTGTTCCTGAGATGCGAAGAGTCCGATGTGTGCAGCTCAGGCAACGATGCCAAAGCAGCCACGCATGCGGTTCTTTAGTAGGACATCTTGTCGGGCGTGACACCCATCGGGGTGGTGTCAGCCTGCCCCGTCACGTGCTGAGACAGAGCTTCCGCCATGGGCGTAAAGAGCTTCTCAGGGTGATTGAGCAGCATTTGACGCACGACCACGTCGCTCAGCTTGCACAGCCGGCCGAACTCGTCGACCTGGGCGCTGTCCATCTTGAAGTAAATCAGATAGTGCAGCCCCTTCTTGTGGTTGCCGATCTGGTAAGCCAGCTTGCCGTCTTGCCACGGGGCGCGAGCTACAACTTCCGCATTACAGCGGTTCAAAATCTCCAGAAGAGCATCCTCCGTCGCGCGGGAATTTACCGCGTAACGACCGCTATCCAGAAGGAACATGCACTCGTAAAAATGCTGGGCCAAGGCCAATCTCCAAATCGGTTCTGCACAATCGCGAACGAAGCAGTGTATCAGCCGTCGTTCGTTTTTCAACGCTGGAGAGTGATCAGTTCTCAGTCATCAGCAGTCAGTCCATAAAGCCGCGGGTTCGAGGTGTCAATTACCCCTCGACCGAACACAGCCTCTGACTGACCGCTGAAAACTGACGACTGAAAACTTCTCTTACATTTCCTTCGAGTCGATCCACTTCATCATCTTGCGGAGCTTGCGACCGACGGTTTCGATCAGATGCCCACGCTCGTTGCGGCGGATCGCCTTGAAGCTGGCCTGGTTGGCCTTGTTCTCCAGAAGCCAGTCGCGTGCAAACTGGCCGCTCTGGATTTCCTTGAGAATTCGCTTCATTTCGAGCTTCGTTTCAGCGGTCACGATCCGTGGTCCACGGGTGTAATCGCCGTACTCAGCTGTGTTTGAAACACTGTAACGCATGTAGTTGAGGCCGCCCTGGTAGAACAGGTCGACGATCAGCTTGAGTTCGTGCATACACTCGAAGTAGGCCATTTCAGGCTGGTAGCCAGCTTCGACGAGGGTCTCGAAACCGGCCTTCACGAGGGCGCTGACGCCGCCGCACAGCACGACCTGCTCACCGAACAGGTCGGTTTCGGTCTCTTCGGCGAAGGTGGTTTCGATCACACCACCGCGGGTTCCGCCGATGCCCTTGGCATAGGCCAAGGCCAGCTTACGGCTGTTTTCTGAGGATCCGGGGCCCATAGCGATCAGGCTGGGGACACCGCCGCCCTTGACGTATTCGCTACGAACGAGGTGGCCGGGGCCCTTGGGGGCGACCAGCGCGGTGTCGACTCCCGGTGGCGGGGTGACCTGATTGAAGTGAATGTTGAATCCGTGCGAACACATCAGCAGCGCGCCTGGTTTCAGGTTCGGCTGGATCGCGGTGCGGTAGATGTCGCCCTGGACTTCGTCGGGCAACAGAATGTTGACGAGGTCAGCCTGCTTGGTGGCTTCTTCGACGGAAACTGGCTTGAATCCGTGCTTTACGGCCAACTCGTAGTTGGCACTGCCGGGACGCTGGCCAATGACGACGGTACAGCCGCTGTCACGCAGGTTCTGAGCCTGGGCGTGGCCCTGGCTGCCGTATCCCAGAATGGCGATCGTCTTGCCCTTGAGCACGGACAGATCGGCGTCATCGTCGTAGTAGACCTTGATCGACATGGCTGATTTCACACAAAAGAGTTGAACAGAACTGCTGGCGGGGACAAGCCCTCGACCCGCCGCAAACAAGGCCTGCAGCGAACCGCAGGCCACACACAGGGCATCCCGGCCCTGCCTCTCAATTCACCGGCAACTAGGCTGGTGCTTGTTCGTTGACAATTGCTTCGCCGCGGAGCAGAGCAATTCGCCCCGCCCGGACCATCTCCAGAATTCCGAATGGTCGCACAGCTTCGATGAACGATTCGATCTTCTGTTCTTTTCCAGAGATTTCGATCATCACATGTTCTGCGGTCACACCAACAATGCGGCCGCGGAAAATGTCGACCAGTTCTTTGACCTGCGAACGCGTTCCACCTGCGGTGCTGACCTTGATCAGCATCAGGTCTCGCTCGACGTACTCCTGGTTGGAGTAGTCGATCACCTTGACGACGGTGACAATCTTTTCGAGCTGCTTGCGGACCTGGTCAAGGACGCGTGCGTCCCCAGCCACGACAAACGTCATCCGCGAAAACTCGGGATTTTCCGTCGCACCGACAGACAGGCTCTCGATATTGAATTCGCGAGAGGCCAGCATGCCGGAAATGTGAGCGAGAACTCCGGGCCGGTTCATGACCAGCGCGGAGAGAACGTGACGCATGGGATCATTCCTGCTGACAAAATGTCCAGTGGTCGCAACGGGAACGCAACGCTCCCGCGCGAAGCCAGCAGTCTATCCCCACTCAGGGGGGCAGACAACTGAGAGGCGAAGGCGAAGTCGCCAAACCTTTGATTTCCTCGTTTTCTGCGACATTTGAATCCCCGAAAGGTTCGCAGAGTCTTGGCAGATTCACCCAGCGAACCGTAAACTTTGCCCAATCGCTCAAGTGGGAAATCGTCGGGGGCCCGACCGAACCGGATCGCAGGGTTCGTCGTTTTCGCCGAGCGAGGACCATTCTCTACGCCTGATTCCAGGCTCATCCATGCTCCGGCTCGTCGCGTCCAGACGCCGGAACGTTGTCCGCTCAGGATCATTCGAAGTCCTGCGGATCTGGAGTGATTGATGTTGATCCGATTCTTTCGAGTCACCAGCTTCTGGGCTGTGTGGGCCCTGCTGGTCGTATCGACAGCTGGGGCCCAGGGGTTTCCGATTATTGAGTCACGCCTCGACTTATTCCGAGGTGGGGACGGGGCTTACGAACTCTATCGCATCCCTGGCATTGTCGTGACAGCCAAAGGCACCGTGATCGCCTACTGCGAAGCTCGCAAGCGGGCCAGGAGTGATTGGGGCCCCATCGACATCCTGATGCGGCGCAGTACGGATGGCGGTAAGACCTTCTCGCTGCCCGCTGTGATTGCCGACTTCCCGGGGCCCAAAACCAAGAATCCGGTCGCCGTCGAGAAGAACCTCGCGGTCGAGGGAGAAGTGACCTACAACAATCCAATGATGATTGCTGAGCGGGACGGCTCGCTGCATCTGGTTTACTGCCTTGAGTACATGCGGTGCTTCATCTCGCACAGCTCCGATGACGGGGTGACGTGGAGCCCGCCCGAGGAAATTACCAAGGCCTTTGAGCCGTTCCGGCCCGAGTACGAATGGAAGGTGATCGCCACCGGCCCCGGCCACGGAATCGCCCTGACCTCGGGACGACTGGTGATTCCCGTCTGGTTGTCGACCGGAACGGGTGGCCACGCCCATCGCCCCTCAGCAGTATCGGTGATCGTCAGTGATGACCACGGCCGGAACTGGATGCGCGGGCCGATCATCGCAACAACCACCGAAGAGAAGCCCAATCCCAGCGAAACCGTGGCGGCCGAACGCAGCGATGGCAGTGTGCTCCTGAGTATTCGCAACGAGTCGACCAAGTACCGACGCCTCGTCGCCGTCAGTCCTAACGGGTTCGACAACTGGTCGGTCCCGGCATTTCACGCCCAGCTGTTCGAACCGATCTGCAAAGCGGGGCTGCTGGGGGTGCGGGCTGAGAATCGGGTCCACTTGATTCATGTCGCCCCCGACTCGTCGGATGAGGCCCCCGATCCAGCCAAGGGCATCCCCCCTGGACCGGGTAAGTCTCTTTCGCGTCGCAATCTGTCGCTGCAGGTCAGCCGCGACGAGGGAGCCACCTGGTCCCGTCGCGTCGTGCTCGAACCCGGCATGTCGGGGTACAGTGATATCGTCGCCCACCCCGACGGCAGCATCATCTGCCTGTTCGAGTCGGGCTACACCGACCCCTCCGGAGAGATCAAAGGCGGCCAACTCACCCTGCTGCGCATGAGCCTGCGAGCGGTACTGGATGCGACGCTGGAGAAATAGACAGCAGGCGAGAGAGAGGGAACATTCACTGCAATGAACGACCGGGTCGACCAGGCGCTGCTTTAAACCTTCCCCACCATGAAACAGGGCACATCATCGAATTGTGACGCGTCCCTCGGTTTCAGAGTGAAGCTCATTTCGATCGTACTGCGTTACTTCCCCGCCAGTTCCCACCACAGGCAGGTGCTGGCCCGGATGCCGCGCTGGTAGTCTTCCAGGGAGAATTTTTCGTTCGGGCTGTGCAGGTTGTCTGTATTCTGGCCCCAGCCGAGCAACAGCGTGTCAACGCCCAGGATCTTCTTGAACGTTCCCACCACCGGAATCGAGCCCCCTTCGCGGATCAGCACCGGAGCCTTACCAAAGCCCCGCTCGATCGCCCGCTTAGCAGCTGCCATGTAAGGACTGGTCAGGTCGCAGACCGTCGCGGGGCAGCCATGGTATTCTTTGAACTCCAGCCGGATTCCCGGACGCAGTCGGGCTTCCACGAACTGGCGGAGAGCCGCCACGACCTTGTGGGCATCCTGGTTCGGAACCAGTCGACAGGTAATCTTGGCCATCGCCCAACTGGGGATGATCGTCTTGGGGCCTTCACCGGTGTAGCCACTGAGCATGCCATTCACATCGCATGTCGGCCGAGCCCAGCGACGTTCCAACGTCGTGAATCCAGCTTCGCCCCAGACATCGCTCGACCCGACTTCCGCAAGAAACTTGGCCTGATCAAAAGGGAGTCGACTCCACTCCGCACGCTCCTCTGGGGTCAGTTCGCCCACATCGTCGTAGAACCCCGGGATCTGCACATGCCCGTGTTCATCATGCAGCTGACCGACAATATGAGCCAGTGCATTCGACGGGTTCGCCACTGCTCCGCCGAAGACGCCGCTGTGCAGGTCCTTGCCCGGTCCATGCAGCACGACCTCGCAAGCGATAATCCCGCGCAGACCATAAGTGATCGCGGGCATGCCGGGGCCGTACTGGCTGGTATCACTGACGACGGCGATATCGTTCTGGCAGCGTTCTTTGTTGGCCTCCAGCCACAGGTCCAGATGATTGCTGCCAACCTCTTCTTCGCCCTCTATGACGAACTTCACATTCACCGGCAGATGTCCGGCGGTCTTTAACCACGAAGCGACCGAGCGAACGTGTGTGAACATCTGCCCCTTGTCATCGGTCGCTCCACGGGCGTAGATGTTTCCCTTGCGCACAACCGGCTCAAACGGAGGGCTGTCCCATTTGTCGAGCGGATCGGGCGGCTGGACATCGTAATGCCCGTAAACCATGACAGTCGGAGCACCGGGGGCTCCCAGCCACTCGGCATACACAATCGGGTGTCCCGGAGTTTCGCACAGTTCGGTCTGCAACCCGGCCGCCTTAAGCCGGTCCCGCACGTACTCAGCCGCTCGACGCGTATCGGCATTGTGGTTCGACTGAGCACTAACGCTCGGGATACGGAGCAGTTCGGTCAGCTGTTCGACAGACTGGGCGGCGTAGCGTTCGTTCCACTGCAAGGCAGCCTGGAGTTCGGTGTTAAGCATGGGATGTTGAAGTCAGGGGGTGGGTATGTGTTGTTTGTTCGAGTGAGCGGCAGAAGTGAGTCCGTTGGGGCCTACGCATTCGGATGACAGATTCAAGTCGGTCAGCGCTGCACGCTACGGTTCCGAAATCTCCCGCAGGCACTGCGAGAGTTCCAGCTGGACCTTCTGCAGTAAGTGCCACGCCTCCGGTGGGACAGTCATGCGGTTTGACCCCTTCAATGGTACGGGTCGTTGCTCCTCGCCGCACTCCAGGACAAACAGCACGCTGGCCCGGACGTACGAGAGCAGGTCCGAAACCTGAACGGCTTGAAGCGGTGTCAGTCCGCCAGGCAGTTCGGGACGCTTGCCGTGGAACAGTTGATCCCCGACAGCCATCGCGGGTTCGGCGACCTGTGGCAGGTTCGTCCCGTCTTCGCCCACATCGGGTGAGGCAGAATCCCCGGACGCTGACAGCCGCGATGAACCATGCAGGCCCGCCAGGTCTTCGGGGCTGCCAAAAACCATCAGACATCGTCCGAACAGGATCTGATCGCCCAGCTGAAGAACTCGCATCCGGACCGGGTGACCGTTCACGCGAGTCCCGTTCGTACTGTCGAGGTCGGTCAGAATTACCCGCCCTGCATCTTCCTGGATCTTCGCATGGAAGCGGCTGACCCGGTCATCGTTCAGGCGGATGTCGTTATCTTCTTCGCGACCGATGGTGATGGGTGTGTGCAGGTCACAGTACAAACGACCTGCCTCGAACCCCTCGAGAACCTGCATCGTCACGGTCGCCATCGGAGTTGTGTCCTGCGTGTACAGCGGAAGTGTTTTGAGAGTCCCAGCCTTGCCCCATTCAGACGCCGCGAGTCAGTGATCGAAAGAAGTCTGCAGGAAACCCCACCTCTTGAACACATCCACAGAGGGCATTGAGATCGCTGTTACAGTATCGCTCTTTCCCGTCTTTATTCAACAGGCCAGCCACTCAGCCAGTTCGGGATCATTGTAGGTCGAACACAACGCCGATCCGACCTGCAGAATCAGGTCGCGTCGAGCCACCGGTTTTTTCAGCACGGCATG
>QWOR01000181.1 GCA_003669575.1 Planctomycetota bacterium
CCACCATGCCCAACAATCTGGTCATCCCGCCAATCCTCAAAGACAAGTTGAAGTACAGCGAGAAAAATAAGGAATTGAACTGGCTCGATGCCTCCATGAGTCCTCAGGAAGAGGAGGCGTTAATCAAACTCAGCCAGGATCCCTCGCTGCCACCCGACAGCCCATTTCTGATCGCAGTGAATGAACTCATTCAAGGGCTGCGAACTATTCCCACTCCGCTGGACGTGCTTCAGCTGCAGGGGAACCTGGCACAGGCGATCAACACATTGCGAAATCAGGAGCGAGTGCTGCAGGACAGCCTCGACTCACTCAAACTCGTTCTGGGATTGCCTACGGATATCTTACTGACGATCGACGACAGCATGCTGAAACCGTTTCAGGTCATTGATCCAAGGTTGAAATCATTGGAAACCGAGGTCACCGACTTCATCAATATCTGGGCGGAATACGATGAGGACAACCCGTCAACGGACCAACTCTTCGCCACTAGTTCGGCGTTCTCCGACCTTCTCAAGCGTGTCGAGGAAGTGGGCTTCTCGATCCTGGACGAGGATGTCGAGAAGCTTCGGAAAAATTTAGATACTCGGCTTGCTGAGTTGGATAACGAGGAAGACCAGCTGCGAGTGAAGAGCGATGTTGAGCGTGACTTCATGTTGTTGGAAGACGCTCGTGCACGGCTCAAGAACCTGGAGCGTGATGTATTGACCATTGAGGAAAGAATCCGCGTCAACGATGCGGGCGTTCCCATGGACGACGAGACTCCTATTGAAGTGATCATTGCGGATGACGATTCGGCCGAACTGCTCGACATTTCGAGTGATTCACTCGCGCTATTTCCCAAACAGGAACGTCGTATCGAACTTCTCAAAGACCTGAAGGTTGCCCATGAGCGACTTCTGCAAGTCACACGCAGCCTGACGGTTGTCGAGATCGGGACTCGCGTGGAGGAGATTGATATTGCCGACTTTGACATTCCCCAGGAGCAGGTTGTCCTGAATGCTGTGGAGAATCGACTTGATCTGATGAACGAAAAAGCGAAGGTGACGGACGCTCGCCGAAGGATGGAGGTTCTGGCCAACAAATTGATGGCTACAGTTAACTTTGTTCTCGAAGGGGACATCAGGAACGCCGGCGGGGCTAATCCCGTGGATTTTGCGGGAAAGTACAGCGAAATCCGTACTGGGGTTAGGTTTACAGCTCCTCTCGTTCGAGTTCAGCAGCGTAATGAATACCGGGCATCCCTCATTGCATATCAACGGGCCCGCCGCGATTACATGGCACTGGAAGACCAGGTAAAGCTGCAAGTCCGTAGAAACTGGCGACAGTTGTCCGTACAAAAACGTAACCTGGAAACTTCGCGACTGCAGTTGCGACTGGCCGCCCGTCAGTACGAATCGGCAGTGGACGAAGCCATGGCCCCGGCTCAACCCGGGGCAGCCTCCCGGAGCGGTTTGCTGGGCACGAACCTCATACAAGCGCTCAATTCGGTAGTTTCAGCACAAAACTCGCTGATTCAGAACTGGGTCACATATGAGCAGAATCGGCTCGGCATTTATCGCGATATGGGTATCATGGAGATAGGTCCAGACGGGATGTGGAACGATCCCGTGTATCGTAAACCCGCAGATCAGGAAACTCAGGAGGAGTTGCCAGGTCGGCAATCCTTGCCGGATGCAGAACCTGATGATGGAACAGAAGAAGCCGTTCCCATTCCGGAAAACAATGACGGCCTTGGGCTTTTTAGCCCTCTGCGGATCCGTAGTGGCTGGGACTGTCAAACCGACCGACTGGCTGAAAAGCTGGATGAGTTCCAGCAAGCGGGACTTTACCGAGTTTGTCACCAAACCCGCCGAGAAAAAGCAGTTTCAGATCAGTCTGTCAGCTCAAGGGTATCTTGACAGCCTCGGTAACGTCACGTTGGCCAGTGGTGTCGAAGGGGCCACGACGATCATTAAGATCGTCCCGGAAGGGACGATCGTGAAGAAGGGCGATGTGGTCTGCCAGCTGGACTCTTCCTCATTGCGAGAGCGAGCTAAGCAGCAGGAGATCACGGTTAACCAGGCCGACTCTGCGATGATCAGAGCAAAAACAACCCTGCAAGACACGATCAACATGAGTAAGCGTGACATCGAAGCCGTGAAAGTACGGTTGGATGTCGCCGGAAGAACGCTGAAAAAGTACATCGGAGGCGAGTACCCGCAACAGCTCAATGATCTCGAGGCGAATATTGAACTCGCCAACGAGGAACTCGTCCGCGCGACCGAAAACTATGAGTTCACCAAGCTGCAGGTGAAAAAGGGATACCGTACTCAAAACGAACTGGAAGCGAATCGAATCGCGAAGAAGCAGGCCGTATTCAAAGTCAAAAGTGCCGTCGAACGTAAGAAGGTTCTTGAGAACTATGACCGGCAAACCCGCGAAGTCGAATTGAGCCGGAGTGTGGAACAGCTCAAACTGGAACTGGAGAGTGCTGAGAAGAAGGCTGTGTTGTCTGAAAATCAGGCAGCGAACGACCTGAAGACGCAGGAACTGACCAACGCCGTCGAACACGACAAGTACAAGCGCTTGCTCGCTCAGATCGAAGCCTGCTCGATGAAGGCTCCACAGGCGGGACAGGTCGTCTATGCGGTCAACAAGAATGCCCGTGGAGGCGGTGACCAGATCGAACAGGGAGCGACCGTCCGAGAACGTCAGGCGATCATCAATCTGCCCGATGTGTCCCAAATGAAGGTCGACTGCCGCATCCACGAATCGATGATTGGCAACATCCGCAGAGGATTGCCAGCATCAGTCCGCATTAACGCTTTCGCTGATCAGGTCTTCAATGGCGTGATCTCGGACGTGTCCTCCGTGCCGATTCCCGGACGTTGGCCCAATATGGACCTCAAGGAATACGAAACCGAGATCAAGCTCACCGATGGCCCCGAAGTCATCCAGAAGCTGCGCCCTGGTTTGACAGCTCAGGTGGAAGTCCTGGTCGACAGCCGTGATGACGTGTTGCAGATTCCTCTGACGGCTGTCCTGGCGATCGCGGACAAGCAGTTCGCCTATGTCCTCTCGGAGAAGGGTGAGGAACTGCGTGAACTGGTGACCGGTCAATCGAACCAGTCACATGTGGAGATCATCGAGGGCGTCAAGGAAGGGGAACCCGTGATTATGAATGCACGGACTCAGTTCCCCGATCAGATCGCTGCTCTGGAATCAAAACTCTCCGCCGAGAAGGCGAAACACACCATTAAGGTTTCCAACCCGGACGCAAATCCCCAGCCAGACCGAAAGCCAAAACCTAACACACCTGCAGCCGGAGGGGCTGTGAGTGCTGCAGGGAGCAATGAAGGAGGTCCTCGTCCGGCGGAACAGGGGAGAAGCGGCGACCGAAGTGAGATCTTCACCCGCATCGATAAGAACGGAGACGGGAAGATTCAGGGTGATGAGATAGATGATCGCATGAAGTCTCGGATGGCTGACATCGATAAGGACAGCGACGGAGCCATCTCGAAAGAGGAGTTCATGAATGCCCCTCGCTCACGTCGCGACGGGAATGGTGCTGGCAGCGAAGCTGCTCCTGCTGCCCAGTGAGTAATGACATGGTGCTGTGAGGTAAACTGTACTGCACTACGGCTTTTTTGGTTGCTTCGCCGATGTCTGTTCGACCTGGGAGTCGACAGATGGATCCTCGGCAGGTTCGGGGATGAACTGATAAGTCCCCTGGCTATCGCGGGCAATTTCCTGGAGGTTCTTTTCCCCCTCCTGCCCCCCGAACCCGATCGTGTAAATCGGGATGCGATTGAGGTTCGCCTCGCGCATCGATCGGACACAACGGTATGAGAAATCTCCGTCCGTCAGGAAGTAGATCCGGTCGGGGTTGAGACGCAATGCCATTAGAAGCGCAGCTTGAGGGTCGGTCTGGTCCATCCCCCGAACCGCAAAGATCCACTCCATATATCGACGGATCAACAGGGGGTCGGCACGCACCATGCCTCGTGAGGGCATCGGGAGTGGAGCAGTGTTAAAAAAGATCACGAAGAAGCTCTGCTCGGCAGTCATCTTGGTGATCGTCCGGTAGAGCTCAATCTTGACCCGTCCGAGACGATTCTTGGCTTCACCCGGATAGGGGTAATTCATGCTGCGAGAGGCATCGACGACGAAGACGATGCGTTTGTCTTTCGCTTCGAGGCCGAAGAATCCCGGTCCAGATCCGCTGCCTGTGCCGTGTCCGTCGCCCGTTCCGCCTCCGGAGCCACCCAGGCCGACCTTGTTGGTGGCGACCAGATCGGTCCCTGTCCCCGATCCAGAGATCCCTACAAGTCGCCCGAGTCCGGAATTTGGGTCAGTTGTGGGCTCGTCGATGGCCACGGCCGCGGGGTTGGGGCTGCCTCCCGGAGGAGAAGGTTGCCATTCCCCTTTCGTAAGGAGTGTGGGCGCGGGTACCTCGGGGAGCGGCTCACTGATCGTCGCGTCGATTTCGACGACGGGTGTCCGCATCGCGCGAGGAGAAAAAACGATGGCGGAGCTAATTCCTAATACCGTCAGATGCACCACCAGAGACACCGCCAGCGCACCCCAGGGGGCGGTGCGGAGCGTCGGCGATGGGGCAACGTCTGACACGCTGGATCCTCGGAATTCCTGTTCAATCTCCATCGACTTCATGAGGCTGCGAAATCAGAGATCGAGGAAAAAGCCGTACGACCGTTACAACCGGACTCGGGATTCCAACTGCTCGATGCGAGCAGCTGTCAGATCGATGTGAGGCAGTCATCGGTCGGCAGAGATTGCCGCACTGCCGAGGTCGACTTGGTCGCCAGATAGACATGGGGACTGGCTCGCTTTATTTCAGCAGAGCCCCTGGGGGTCGCCAACGAAAATCATTGCCTTCGGAGAGAGTTTGAGTCGATTTCTGCCTGTCTCATTCTGGTCCGGCCGAGGCGATCGTTGCCTTTTCATTCCTGGTGATCCCAACCAGACTATGCATGATCGACTGACCAGTTCCTCCCCAGGGCTTTTTTCGCGTGGCAATTGACTCCCAGATCGATCCACAATGGGTCGACCGTCTCACCCGGTTCCGCCCTGCCTGGTGGATGCCGGGCGGGCATGCCCAGACCCTTTCCGCAGCGTTCTGGAAAGGACACACAGCTGTTGAGGCTGGTGTCGCCTGCAAGATCGCACTTCCTGACGGCGACTCACTGATCGCCATGGATGATTGTCCCCGCGGGTGGAAGGCTGGCGACCCGGTTCTGCTCATGATGCATGGGCTGGGGGGAAGCTCCCAGAATTCACTCCTCATACGCGTGGCTTTGAAGTTGAATCAGCGGGGAGTGAGGGTCTTTCGACTGAATCTTCGTGGATGCGGGGCAGGAGCAGGACTCGCTCGCCTGCCGTACAACGCTGGACGTTCGGGGGACCTGAAGGCTGCGGTGAATGCGGTCATCGACCTGTGTGGTCTATCATCTCCTCTCACTCTGTTCGGCATGTCACTGAGTGCGAATCTGCTGTTGAAGTATCTCGGCGAAGAGGGGGATCGGATCCCGGCGTCAGTGGTACAGGCGATGGCTGTGAACCCGCCGTTTGATCTGGCTCGCAGCGTCGCGACGCTCGAACGGATACTCAACAAGCCATACGATCGACATTTTGTGGGGGCACTGATTGAGCAGATCAAAGCTCAGATCGCGATGCGTCCCGACTTTGCTGCTCTCCCACATCCGCTCCCTCGGACGTTATACGAGTTCGACGACCGATACACCGCTCCGCACGGTGGCTTTGCCGATGCCGCTGCCTACTACCAGCAGTCGAGCGCTCTGACGCGGATTCCGCTCATTCGAGTGCCGACGGTTATCCTCACCTCGGTCGATGATCCGATGGTTCCGGTCGAGATGTTTCGCGAGCATGGCCCCAGCTGGCCGCAGCCCGTTCAGCTGGCGATTGCCCCGGGTGGTGGACATCTCGGTTATGTCGGAAGCGGGCATGGTGATCCCGACTCCCGCTGGCTGGACTGGCGAATCGTAGAGATCGTGACTCAGCAATTACGCTGAAACCTGTGCTGTGGGGGACACGATTTCTGATCTTCGCCAGCCAGGAAACGCTAGCCGCGGCCCATTAGACCTGAGTGTGCCTCAGCGCAAAACCAAGGCGCAGCTGTGCGAAATGTCTTATTGCGTTGAGAGGCTCTACATCGTTTTCGGCCAATGACTGTCGGGGGGCTCGTGTGGTTGCCGGCAGAGATCGAGGAGTCGATTGAGCATTTCGAGTTCTTCAGCGTTCATGTGCCCCAGCTGTCGTGAGTGGCATTCTGTGACTTGCCGAGACAGAGTACTCAGCAGCTTTACCCCTTCGGGGGTAATGCCGATCTCGACTACGCGGCGGTTCTCCGGGAGCCGTTCGCGGTCAATCAAACCGCGAGCCTCCAGGCGGTCAAGCAACCGCGTCATGTCGGGAGCACGGGAGACGAGGCGAGTTCCCAATTCCAGTGTCGGGACCCGTCCGGGGTGGACTGCTTTGAGCAGACGCAGCGTGTTGTATTGCTGTGCCGACAGGTCGTATTCGCTGAAGAGGCGATCTTCATACGCCTTGAGGAGGTCGTACGTTCTCCACAAGTTGAGGTACGCCGACTGCTCGACCGAGTCGAACTTGCGTGGGGAAATCGTCGTGGCCTTGGGGGAACGTGGACGAGTCATGGGCATGCGGCCATTTTTTAAGAGGTGTCTGAACAATAATTGTCAGAACAAGTTTTTGGGCTGTCAACACAGACTGGAGCGGAGAGGCATGCCGACGGGCCTGGAGCCACGCTGTCGATTGCAGTGCGTCGTGCTGAAAAGAAATGCGGACTCGCATTTACAAAGAGAGTCTCTCTGTCGATGGAGTCCGCTTCAGGTTGACCTGTGGCAGTCGGAATCAAGAGTTCCGCGAATGACACATCGGCCAGCTATTTCTTCTGAGCCTTCTGGGCCTTGAGGAACTTCTCGAGGTCTTTGAACTCTGGAGTCTTCTTGAACTCTTCGTAGAAGGCTTCCTTCTTCATGGCCTCAGGATCCAGTTCGGCTCCAAAGTCGGTGACCAGCTCTTTCAGAGTTTTGTTGAGAGTGGCGTAGTCTTGCTGGGCATCAGCGATGGTGACCTTCGTCCAGCGGGCGCTGACGAAATCTGGCTCCATTTTGATGGCCTTCTCGATCGTGGCCCGGGCTTCTTTGACCTGACCATTCTGCCACTGGAGGTCGGCGATCCAGGTCGTCATGAATGCCTCTTCGCCCATCGCCTTCTGGAATCGCTGAGCACAGGCCAGAGCCTCCTTGAAGTTCTCTTTGATGGCAAAGTAATCCATCGAGAGCAGGTCGACCGCCGAATCGTTCGGGAAGAGACCGCGGAAACGCTCGATTACTTCCTGGTGGGCTTTGTCGTCTCCAGCCATTTGAGCAGCCTTCAACTCGATCAGCATGCAGAATTTTTCATTCCGCACTTCCTTGGGCAGCTTGGCAGCGATGGCGGAGACCTTTTGCGGCTCATTCGCCTGGATGGCGTTGGTCATCTCCTCCAGCTGTCCCAGACTTTTCAACAGAGCACTTTCTTTGCCGGCCAGCTTTTGAAGGATCCCTTTGTTTTTCTGGGCGACAGCAGGCACGAAGAACCGTCTCATCGACTGCGAGAAATCCTCGCCCGTCGATGCGATTCGGATGTCGATGGCCTGAACCTTTCCCTGCTCTTCTTTCAGCAGGAAGTCGTGAAAGGTGATTCCGCCCGCGGCAGGCAACAATCGGAATTTCACTCGCGTGCCTTCGGCATCCTTGAAGGTACGAATGTATTTGAAGCCACCGCCGTTCTTGACTTCATTGGCAATCATGCCCAGCAACCCCTGCGGCGTGGCAGCGGCTTGCTCGATTCCCATGCGAAATTCATCGATCTCTTCCGGGCTGGCCCCTACTCCCCGGGCACAGCGAACCATCAGGGCTTTCCAGTCGATGAGTTCGGCGGCACCTTCGCCGCTATCGATGGCTTTCACTAGAGATTCCGACCACTCCAGTGCCTTCTTCTCGGGTACCGGGGCAAGTGCGGCTGGCTTCGCTTCGGCATAGGTCATCGCGGGCAATGCAGCCCAGGTTCCCACGACGAACACCCATGCCGTCGCGAGTGAAACAATCCTGTTCATGATCTCAACCGTTCCTTCAGTAGAGAGAGTGTGGTGGTGGTTCAAATATCGTAGTACATCGCGAACTCCCACGGATGCGGGCGTTCGCGGATGGCCTGGACTTCATGGGTTTGTTTGTAAGAGATCCACGCGTCGATGACATCTTCGGTGAAGACATCGCCCCGCAGCAGGAAGTCGCGGTCTTCTCGTAGTGCGGCCAGTGACTCGTCGAGAGACCCGGGCACGCTGGCGTAGCCTTTGAGCTCTTCGGGCGAGAGGCCGTAGATGTCTTTGTCGAGCGGTTGTCCCGGCTCCAGTCGGCGTTGAATTCCGTCGATCGCCGCCATCAGCGTGGCTGACATCGCCAGATAAGGATTCGCCGACGCATCGGGACAGCGGAACTCGAACCGCTTGCTGGCAGGGCGAGAATTGTGAACCGGAATGCGGATCGCTGCCGAACGGTTGCGGAAGCTGTAGGTCAGGTTGATCGGAGCCTCGAACCCGGGGACCAGTCGCTTGTAGCTGTTGGTCGTGGGACAGCAGAACGCCATCAGGGCCTTCGCATGATGCAGCACTCCCGCGAGGGCGTGCAGGGCGATCTGGCTCAAACCGCCGTAACCATCTCCCGCGAACAATGGCTGGCCGCCCTTGCTCAACGAGAAGTGCAGATGCAGCCCCGAGCCATAGTCGTTCCAGAGTGGCTTGGGCATGAAGGTCGCCGACTTGCCGCGCGCAGCTGCAACGTTCTTGACGATATACCTGTATTGCAGCAGGTTGTCGGCAATCTTCAGCATCGGGCCGTAGGACAGGCCAATGGCACAGTGGCCTCCGGTGGCTGAGCCGTGGTGCTGGCTGCTGACATCGACTCCGCATTCCTGTAGCTTCAGCATGATCTCGGTGCGCAGATCCTGCAGCGTGTCGCTCGGCGGAGTGTTGAAGTACCCCTCGCGGCGACGGATCTTGTACCCGGCATCGGCACCGGCTCCCGACTGGCCCCGGGCCCACTCACCCTCGCCGCTGTCGAGTTGGTAGAAACCGGAGTGTTCTGTCTGGTCGAAACGCACATTGTCGAAAACGAAGAACTCAGCTGCGGGACCAAAGTTCGCGATATCGGCGATCCCGGTGGACTGCATGTATTGTTCAGCCTTCAGGGCCACATTGCGCGGGTCCTTGGCGTAGCTTTCTCCGGTGACCGGGTCGTGGATGTTGCACGTCATCGCCAGCGTCCCGGTCAGGAACGGGTCGACGGTGGCTGTCTCCGGCTGCGGGATGACCAGCATGTCGCTCTCGTTGATCGACTGCCAGCCACGGATCGACGATCCGTCGATCGTAAAGCCCTCGGTGAAGCTCTCTTCTGTCAGAGCTTTGACGGGGATCGTGAAGTGTTTTTGGGTCCCGGGAAAATCCATGAACCGCAGGTCCACGACTTTAATCTCGGCACGTCGGCAGAGCGCCAATACTTCCTTCGGAGTCATGAGAATCACCAGTTGCGTCGGCAACCGTCCAGCAAAGAACACACACCTGACTTCGCGATCGCTGGGTTAATGGTAAAGACATGCGCCATCGAAGGATAGCCGTCATTGGTCATCACCTCAGATTCATGAGAATCTGGCTGAAAACCGTGAACCGTTGGCCCTCAATACGTCACGTTGATGAACGGCAGAAGGAATTGAACAAAAGGCAACGAAGAGAACGAAGGTCGGGGAGGTGATGCGGGGGCGGTCACTGATCATTACTTGTGATTCAGGAACTCCCAGATGGCGTCAAATTGCTGTTGGGCGTCGCCGTCGAGTACCTGACGGACCTTGGTCGACTTGCCGTCGGCAGCCAGCTTGGGCATGCGGGTTCCGATGTCGTAACGCGGAGGATCGATCACCCAGCGGCGGTAGAAGTCATATCGCATCCGTTCGCGGGTGAGAGCGAAGTTAATCCCCGGAGCGAGAAGCGTTTTCGCGTCACCGGTGGGTGGCTCCGCTCCGAGGGCGTGACACTGCCGACAATCAAGCATCTCTTTCTGCATCAACTTCGCTCCAATCTCCGCTCCGTGAGGAATGGGCGTGGGGCCAGCATCTGCATTGTTTCCGGGGATGCCGTGCTGGGCAGCCAGACCTGAAGCGAGGACATCCGCATACGCCGGGAACGCAGGCATCCGGGCTTTCAGCCAGGGGCGTGGGCGCTCTGCGTGTTCTCCCTTGAGCAGCTTTGCCACCCACTCCTCGTGCAGTTTTTCTCCTGTCCATGTCAGCTGGGGCAACTGCTCCGGGGCCAGTCCGGTCTCTCCTTCTTCGGTGATCAACTCGGCCCGGGGGCTGGTTTGAGTGTCACGCGTATGACAGGCCACGCAGTTGAGTCGGCGAATCAACGTTTCGGCACGCTCGGGCAGGGATTCCGGTGACTCTGGAACACCCGGGTGTTCAAAGAAAACTGCCAACGCCTTCCGCTGATGATCGGTCAGCGAATAGGCAGGAGCTGCGTTCGAGGTTGTCTCCGCGAGGCACCCCTTGCCGATTTCCCGGAAGGTCAGTGCCGGTCGACGTGGGTGCTCGATGGACTCGCCATTGCGATTCGAGTGGCAGGCAGCGCAGCCTCGCGACTGGAAAAGTTTGGCTCCCCGAGCTGCGTTTCCGTTCTCCACGTTCGCTGCTTCGACGGTTGAATCCGCTTTGGTTAGTAGTGCGGAAAGAGCGTTGGCTTCGTCGTCCGTGAGTTTGAAGTCGGGCATGCGAGTGCCTGCATGGAGAGCAGTGGGGGCTTTCAGGAAATCCCGCAGCGCAGTGGGCAGGAACTTCGTCTTCACATGGTCGAGTGACTTGCGATTGCGCCCGACTTCTGGTCCATCGACCAGGCTCTGGCGGTTGAGTGTATGGCACGACAGACACCCGAGGTCTTCGAACAGCGTTCGGCCGCGGTCGACCAGTTGCTCCTCTTTATCAAACGCTGCCGGAGCGGTCGCCCCCTCGGTCAGGTACGCCACCAGATCGGCCGCGGCAGCACGGTCTTCGGGGCGGCTTGCATCGAACAGCTGGGGCATGGTTCGCTTGGTCGCCGACCAGTCCGAGACGGGATCGGTCGCTGAACTCGCTGGCGCGAGAAGATGTGACAACAACCAGGTGGGTTGGAATCGCTGGCCCGCGCCCTTCAGGCTCGGTGCGGCATTGTTGGCTCCGGCCCAGCGAGCGGCATCCTTCACGTGAACGCCTTCGGGAGCGTTGTGACAGCGCGCACAGCGGAGCGTCTCGAACAGTTCGCGGCCCTCGCGTTTAAGCAGGCTCTGCTCCAGTTCCTGGTCATGCGTATGGTAGAGAACCGTCGGTGGAAGCGGCTCTTCGATGAAATCGGGGCCCGACCACAGCACGCGCAGCTGGGCTCCAACACCCTGATTCTGTTCCGAGAGATTGGGTGTGCCGTGTTTGATGATGATCTCGTTATAGCCCGATCGCAGGTCGACCTCAGCGACATCGGAGATCGGCAGATCCTTGCTCTTCTCGATCATTTCATGGCCGTTGATCCGCAGCTCGGCTTCAGCGGTGCCGATCAGGCGGAACTGGTAGAGTCCGCGCTCCGGAACCTTGAGCCAGCCGCGTTTGGTAATTGCTGTGGGGCCGTAGGTCACCCAGGGCGATGGAGACACGAGTGGAGGGTAGGACGTCGAAGCCATGCGTGCGATCTGATGGTCGAGCAGTCGACCATGCTCGAACGTCTCCTTGAGTCCTGGTCTCAGCCGCTCCAGTTGCTCCGGGGAAAGCGTTCCGGGGGCCAGTGTGCGAACGATCTGCGATTCGGGAATCTCCTCGTCCGTGACGCGATGGATCGTGTATGCAATCAGGCTGCGAGTGGGCTTCTCACCACTTTCCAGATGCAGCGTGAAGCGGACGGTCAGCTGGCAACAGGGGACCATCTCATCGGTCTCCAGAAAGACCGTGTGGTCATCAAGCCGCGTCGCCGAGATCACGTTGACCTCGTCGTGCCCCTGCTCGTTCGGCTGGCTCAGCTTGTAGTCCTGCGACCCGTAAACCGGGGAGTACATCATGTTCCAGCGTTCGATCCGGTAGTTACCCAGGTCGGTGACATCATTCAGCAATTGACCCGGAAACTTGATCGTCAGCCCGTTCTTGTAGGTTTGCACAGCTGTCGGCAGATAGGGCGTCCCACCGGTGTAGCGGACTCGCTGGATGCAGCCATCTTGAGCTGCGGAGTTCACCCAGCCACGCAATCCCGTGACATACAGCTGGCCATCATGCGGACTGAAGCGCCCCCGGCAGACGCCGGAGTCGAACGTGAATGGAAAGGAGACTGTCCCGCCTTGCGTGATGGAGGTACCATCGGGCGAAGCGACCTGTTCCTGCATCACCTGTAACATCGTGCATTGTCCGTAGGACAGGTGCAGCATCGTCCCGGGAGTGGCTCCCCAACGGTCACTCGTGACCCACACCTGTCCCCCGCTGGAGTTGTCGACGCGGCGGGGTATCCAGGCGAACGGAGCTTTCACTCCGAGCGACTTGAGTGGATCGTGTAAGGCGACAACAGGGTGCTCAAACTTGTGCGGAGGCAGGGGGCCCTTGTAACCGAAGTGGTCGCCCTTCTGGACCTCGTACAGCCCGGTAC
>QWOR01000211.1 GCA_003669575.1 Planctomycetota bacterium
AGTGTCAGCAATTCCGCAATCTTTTTCTGCATCTCGGAGACCAGTTCCCAGTCATCATTCAGACTGGCTGCACGCGCCCGGGCCATCATGACTTCGCGACGTGCCACAATATCGATCAGTTCACTCTGCAGTAGTTCGGTTTCGGCCTCCACATTCAATCGGGGGGCATCGTCCGGTGCATCCAGCACTGCCTGCTCGACATAACCTGGGATCAGCGGAGCCTTCGCCAGCGGAGCCGCTCCGCTGTAGACGATCAAGTAACGTAGCGGCTTCTCGGTGTCAGCAGGAATCACAACTTCGCCCCGACGATCGGTTCGCAACGTCACGCGATCTTCGACCTTGTCCTCCTTGGTTTCCGGGCGGTTGAGAAGCTCCACGCGATAACCTGCCATCGGAGCCTGCGGCTTGCCTCGCGGAATCACCCGTAGCCGCGTACTCGGATGCATGATTTGAATCTTGAGTCCCAGCATCTCCATCCGACGACGACTGACTGCCAGCGGTGACTTGAACGCGGAGATGACTGTTCCGCGCAGATAGCTCCGCTCGGCCAGATCAACACGAATCGTCGTCCATGGAATCGCCTGTAGCCGCTTCAGCTCCCGTTTTTTCCCCAGATGACGCAAGAAGGCGTTCACATGGTCGCCCACTCGAAACGGCGTCAGACTGACATCGGGTGGCAGGTACTCCCCCCCCTTGACCCTCATCTCGACCTTTCCGTCAGTCACGGTGTCGATCGAGACCAACGGCCGGAACACGTCAAACACCACTTCCGCACCCAGTGCAGCCAGCAGTCGACGATCAAACGTTCGGCGGTTCTGCACCGACGTGGTCGACTGAGATGCGCGATCCCACTCCACGCCGGAAACACGATATTCGGTACCGACGCGATCCACGGTGAGGACGAACTTCTTATCGAAGGCTGTGGGCTCCATCGCCGTGTTCCAGCTGGCCGCAGTGCGCTGTTCCAACATCGCACGATTCAGTGGCTCCCCCGAGGCCGCTCGTGTCACCTCGCAGTTCCACCATTTCCCAATGCGAGATTCGACGAGCCCAGTGAGCTGGTCGACCATCCGCTGGATGTCCCGATTGGTGAGGCCCGCTTCCGAGTCGACTCCCACGGAAATCGAGACCCGGTAAACTTGTTCCTGATAAGGAATCACGACCGGCTTGGTGACCACCTCAGGCTTCTGATCCGCGTTCGCCGTAGCAGGTGTTGCCGCACCAGCTGGAACGGAAACCGAGTCACTGGACGGTACCTGTGACTCCGGAGTTGCAGTCTGAACAGCTGGTGTTGCAGAGTCGGCGGCAGCAGTCGGCACCGCCTCTTGAGCGAATCCAGTTTGCATTTCGCCGAATGCCAGCCACGCTGCGCAAGCGAACAGCGTCCTGAACATCCAGCAAACCGATTTCGTTCTCATCTGCACCACTCCATCCATTCACGACTGACTCGGCACTGCATTTCGCTCATCGATCCACATAGACAACGAATCACTGTTCCGAGAGCCACGCCTCCACCACCCATCGATCCACCGAGTCATAACATTGCATCGGTCGAGGCGGGAATCCACGCACGTTCTTGCGCATCACAACGTAGTTGTCGACCTCGAACAGCGGCAGATAAGCGGATTCCACGGAGAGTCGACGATGCAGATCCTGTGATTGGGCGATCACAAGATTCCAGTCGGCGGTCCGATCAAGCTCCATCAGCTGTTGCCGGAGCCAGTCGGGCTTCTTGGTCAGATCGAGCAAATTGGCTCGCGGATTCAGCGTCACGATCGACCACCAGTCGACCACGGGCTCTGGCAGAATTCCCACGCGATAGATCAGGTCATACTTCGCCTGCGGACCTTCGTCATCCGGGACCAGCTCCACATTGATCCCCACCCGTTTCCAGCTTCGGATCATTGACTGCGCCGCAGCCCGCTCAGTGAATGAAGGAGGTGCCACCATCCGCAGTGTGGGCATGGCCTGTCCTTCGGGGGCTACACGCTGTGCAGCTGCCACACTCATCGCCAATGCCGCCGACATGTCAAACGTCACTGGCCGAGCCTGCAGGCTGTTGCCATAGCTGGCCTTGGGGAACGGCGATTCGATGAGACGACCGTGCTGCGCAGCGGGGTCGCGCAGAATGACCTCCCGCAAGAGTTTCTCTCGATCGACGGCATATGCCAGAGCCCGGCGCAGCTCGCGGCTCTTGCCTGCCGGACTGTCGGGATGAAACAGCACCAGATGTGTCGTCGGCACCGCATACGGCAGAACGAAGAAATCCTTCATCACAGCTTCGTCAGCCTGAAGTCGTCGCACGTGCCAGTCGGGCAGATTGGGCGTCATGGCGATCTCGCCTCGCAGCAGCGCCTGAACCACGCGATCATGGCTGGGATACTTGTGCTCGACCACTTCGGCGATGTGATACTGCTGCAAACCGTTCGGCTCGCTCCGGGCCCGTCGATAGACCGTCCGATCCGAATCGCTCTCCACTCGCTTGAAGCCAGTTCCACCCGACTCCTCTTCCAGATTGCCCGGCGGATAGATCGCCGCCAGCACCGCCTCAATACGAGAGGGCACTCGCTCAAACGTAACCAGAAACTCCGTCGGCGACAGCAACTCGATCGAACGAATCAAACCGGCCAGACGCTCATCGAACTCCGCATGCTCTGGATTGGTTCGATCGAGCAACATCTGCACGGCCGTTGGCGCGTCGAGCAGCGGCTGAGTCTCCCAGGGCTGACGATTCTGCTTGAGCTCAAATCGCATCCGCCGCCCCAGATCCAGGGGTTCAAATTCATTGAAATACCGGGTGCGATACTGAGCTGTCCCCCCCTGCATGTGGTCAAGAGAAAAGAGTGGCACGTGGGTCAAATGCTCTTCCCGCAGTTCGGCATCCGCTGGCAACGGATAGGAACACGGCTCGCCCGCCAGTCGAATGACTCCGACGTGCAGACGCTGATACCGTTCGACGATCGGTTTGTGTCTGGCTTTCAGGTTTTTCAACTTCGGCCAGATCACGGCGGCCTTCTCGGCATATTCCGGCGCCTCGGCGAACTTCCCTTCTTTGTAAAGCTCTTCGGCCCGGGTCAACATCGCGACACAACGCTGCTCCAATCCGTTCGAGATCGCAGCCACCTGCGGGTTATCGGGATAAAGCGATCGCAGCCGCTCCAGATGGTGGTGCGCTTGCGGGTAGTCTTCCTTCTCCGCTGCTCCCAGTGCCAGCGTCTGCAGCACATTCCCGATCTGGTCACTGACCCCTGGAAAATCCTTTTGCAAGGAATAGAGTTCCTCCAGCGGCACCAGAGCATCTTCCAGCCGTCCCTGATCCATGCGAATCTTTGCATCGGCCAGGAGCAGAGAGCCCTGCTTCTCCAGCAAGCCAGGCCAGTCTGGCACGTTCTCCAGCATCCAGTTCAGGAACTCCAGCGAGACATCGATGTTCCCCTCCTTGGCCAGCAGATCCATCCGCTGGAGCATGAGGTCCTCGTGGTGGATGATCTGCCGGATCTCTTTCAGCGGGATCCGATATTCCGGGGAAACTTTCTCGCCGGGCACCGTGACATAAAGGAAGTTCAGGTCCCGGAGTTCTTTCTCGAATTTCTCCAGTTCCTCTCCTTCCAGCCCAACACGCTTATTCTTCAGCTCGTCATGGGCCTGCATTCGCTTCTCAATCGTCCCCGGCCGCGGAGCCAGCGATTCTACCACCAGCACTCGACCACTCTGTAACACGATCCAGTCGCGAAGCGGCCCGCCAATCAGCTCACCTGCCTCAGGGACCTTCATCTCCTCAAGCAGTGGCAACTGCTCTTCCGTCTTCACGGAAGGCATGGTGGGAGCAGGAGTCTCTGACTTGTTCCCCTCCGCAGGAGCCTCATCCTTCGACTCCGCCGGCGTATCCTGTGCTTCGCTGGCAGGAGCATCGTCCTGACCGAAACAGGGAACCTGCCCCAGTCCCACGAGAGCGAGCAGCAGACACCAGGTTGTGAACCATCTCCCGACCATCGGGAACCACCTTCCAAAATCGACACACATTCCAACAGTCAGAGTCGTCCCGCCTCACTACTTGGCCGGAGCACTGAGCGGGATCAGGCTGCCATCCCACGTCATGAGAAACCAGCTGTTCCCCAACTGGACTGGCCCGGAATCGAGTTGCCCCGACGCCTGCTGCTCGGAGGCAATCTCACCAGTCTGCGGACTCACATGCAGTACGAGTCCACTCCGAAATGCCAGCACCAGATGCCCGTCGATTTCCACGGGTTGACCCGCCAGCGTGGAATCCGGGAGCTTCATCGTCCACTTCTCGGTCAGCTCCGCATCGGGGTTCAGGCAGAGCAGATTCTCGTTCCCACTCTCGACCAGCACCCCCGCCGACGTGACATAGGCCGCACCACTCGCGGGGACTTCCAAGGTTCGCTGGCCGCGCGGCTCCAACTTCGTCGCATCGAACAGCTGGACATCCCCCGTCGAACACGCGACAGCGAATCTTCCTCCGGAAATCACGACCTTGCCGATCACCGGACCGGGCAATGCCTGCTTGGAAATCAAGGCGAGGTTGTTCTTGGCTTCAAGCCGAATTTGCAGCAGCTCTCCCGCATCCGTCACACCGACGACGGTCCTGTCATCCACCGACAACACCTGGGTCCATTTCGGAGGAGCCTCGCCACTGGGGAACTGGAAGTCCTGAATAACATTGTCCCCCTGCCCCGTACGAGCAACATGCATGCGACCCGCCAGTGGAACAACAATGCGTTTCCCCAGTCGGGCTGGCGCAGCTTGCGGACTGGCAGGCAGTGTTCCCTGCCGCTCGATCTGACCCAGACGATTGAGGACCCAGATCCGAGGCTCGGGGTCCCCACTCACGACCGCGACCTGCGCATCGGGCAGTGGGCAGGCCAGGATGGGCTGTGAGGTCTCTCGATTAATCGGCAGCAGGTCAGGCTTTTGGGCCTGAAAGCCCGGCTGCGTCAATTCAGCGGCCGACACGCGAAAGGGAGCCCCGCTCTCACTGACCGCGAGTAGCGCAGGTGCCTCTCCCGCGAGCGAGGACACAGCGATGACTCTGGCTCCGGCCACCAGCTGCCACGTGCTGGTCAGAGTGTCTCGCTCCGTTTGCGTCAATGTCACTGCATCGGTAAACGGCCGGCGGCGGGCATTGAACAGCAATACCCCCTGATGCTGATTCGGCTGAGACGAGAGACCAATGGCTTCCACTTTGGGATCAACCTGAATCGCATTGGCCGTCAGCTGCAGACGACGCAGTGCACTACTCGACATCCACACCTGCTTCTCAGGCCCGGTGGTCAGATAGATCGAGCTGCCGGTAGCCCCCTGAACCTGATACGTCGGCCCAGTCGTCAGAGCCGGTTCCCCGACGGTATTCGACACGCTGAATGCGGAGACGCGTTCGATGGTCGATGGCACAAACAGGTCGCTGCCGCGAATCACCGATTCATCAACCACCATTCCGGTGATCTGGCCCGACCCCACTTCCACCAGAGTCGGCTTATTACCATCCAGCTTAATGAGGTGGAGCGTAGAGCTGTTCTCGGAGTGGTTCTCAACAAAGGCCACATACTCCGCCACGGAGATGAGAGGGGCCGCCACCGACTGCGACTTCTGAGCAAAGTACGAAACCGCGGAGCATTCGAGGGGACTCCGTGTCACCGTATAGATCACATCCTGGTCGCCCACGACGACCAGGTGGCTTTCATCGGATGGTTCCTGACCGGGAGCTGCGCCCTGTCGAATGATCGCCGGCCCACTGATCGGCTGCGAGAACTTGAGTGTGCTCAGAATCGTCCCGGCATCCAGGTCAAGCTTCATGAGCATGCCCCCCACGGTCGAGACGTAGACCTTACCTTCATCGATGAGTGGCTTGCCTGTCACGCGATCTCCCAGAGACTGACGCCAGACCAGCTCTCCGGTGTTCCGCTTCACACGCACGATCTCGTCGTGATCCGAGTCGTAGCAAATCAGACTCGGCATCTTGTCCTCTTCCACGGGAAAGAACGCCGGATCACTGCCCACCACACGACGCCAGACGGGCAATCCGGTCATCGTATCGACGCCATACAGGCAGTCCTTGCTCAGAACCCACACCACTTCATTCACGCTGACCTGATCGGTGCCTGATCGAGCATGAAACATCAGCGTCCGAGGGGCGGGCAACGTCACCGGCCACTCCTCGACAACAGCCTGAGTGTTGGGCGACGCCGCTTCCACGAGCGAACGCTCGACCTCCATGGTCGTTTTCAGCATGTCGCGAAACGTGCTGTTATTGGAAAAATCAGGGTATCTCGCCAGCAATTCGCGGCGCAGACGAAGAGCCTCCATCGGCTGCTTATTGGTGTTGGCCTGGGTGATGGCTGCGGTGCCCTCTGCATTGAACCTCGATTTGTCGATCAGTAGTTTTGAGGCCCGCATCGCGTCTTTAATCAGGCCAATTTTCTCCGTCGGCTGGGCATCCTTCGGACTGTAGTTCGTCAAGAGCGTAATCGCTTCCGTAGCCGTTGTCAGGAGGCCTTCGCCGACATCGGGGGCCTTCTTGCCAGCCAGTTGTGCGGCTCCCAATGCCGCGTTCCCCGCGCGGGTCGCAATCTCGGGGCGCATCGATTCAAAGAGCTTGTGATCCGCATTCAGGTTCACAAAATCACGAATCGCCTGAATGCCTTCTGCATATTGTGACGCGCCGCCACCAATCTTCTGGTCGATCTTGGCCAGACCAATCAGCAACTCTGCTTCCGCAGCGTTGACATCCTTTGGAAATATCTGGAGAAACTCTCGCAATGCCTCCTCGCCCTGCTGATACTTCCCCTCATTCAGAAGGCCCTTGGCCATTTCGAATTCGGTCCCGGCAATTCGTCGGAATGCCGTGAAATAGAAGGCACAGCCCGCCACGATGAGCAGAGCGCAGATCCCCGCGAGCCCGAGTACGACCGGCGACTTGAGCGGATCCTGCTCGCCAGGTCGTTTGGGAGCGGTCAGCACCACTTCTTTCAAACGGGAAGTCAGCTTCGACTTCCCGGATTCACTCGGAGAGTCACCATCAAGTTCCGCGGAATCCAGGTCATCGAGCGATTCATCAACAGGCCCCGGGCGAGGCTTGGAACTCGGTCTGACCGGGGCATTCTCCTCTTCGTCTTCCACAACGTCAAAGTGCTCGTTCGCGACCGCTTTCTTCCTCCCCCCACCTGCCTCGCTCTTCTTGCTGTCCATCGCCAATAGCTCGAGGCTTTGCATCAAGTCCTCGTCCGAACGTGGGGCGGTCGGCACCGGCTTTTTGGGTGGAGTGGAGCCCTTCTGCTGCTTCTCCGCCTGCCGAGCCGCCTGAATTACTTCCTCAGACGTCGGCTTGATGCCTATCGATTCCGCCGGGGAATCTTCAACCGTCAGGCCCCCATGAAACCGGACATCAACCGTCCCGAACCGCAGAGTGTCCCCCGACTTCAACACAGCCCGCTGCACGGGCGTTCCGTTCAGGTCGATCGGTGCCGTCCCCGCAGCCACTGCCTCCCAGTTGTCTTTGTTCCAGAAGATCCGGCAATGGAGGATTTCCACGCCTTTCTCATCGATCCGCAGATCGTTGGAGGAATGGCTGCCGATGGTCATCGGTTGCCGCTTGTAGAGATCCCGTCGCTCCACATCGCCGGTCAGGTGGATGATTTCCAGGAGAGCCATAACTGTGCGATCTTCCGTTGTGTGGTCCGCGGGGGACGTCTCTATTCTGCTTGACTGTGATTCCGGGCGAGCCCACTCCACAACCGGCCCGTGCGACAATCAATCGCTCACTCATCCTGGCGAGAGGTCTTCCGAATGTTGGTCATGCCAGCTGAAATCCCCGCATCAATCACCTGAATGATCGATCCGTGCTTGGCGTTGTAATCCGCTTCAATCAACAGCTGAGTCTTCTGTTCCGATGCCATCTTGGATGTCAACGTTTCGACCAGCACGCTCGGCGACTCGATCGGCACGTCATCCACGAGCATGGCCCCTTCCGCGTCGATGTTGACGACGACCGACTGATCCTGAAGTTCCTCCACCTGCATCTGTACCGTTCCCGTGTCGTCGTTAGGTTCGGGAGGGGAGGTCTGCAGCGACTTTTGGGTCACAAAGGACGCGGTGATCATGAAGAAGATCAACAGCTGAAACGTCACGTCGACCATTGGCGTCATGTCGAGGCCGTCATTCGCGATTCGCGATTCGCGGACGCCTCGAGGGGCATCCTCATCCGGCTCCTCATCGGCCCATAAGTTCCCCGGTGAGGGGGCCCTGACAGGGACGGACTTGGGTGACACGGGTTTTGACTGTGCGGGCGAAACAGCTGGCTGGGTTGGAGACGCGACCACCGGAGCACGGACCGCTGGTTGTTTCACCTCCGGCGGCGGTGTCGTAACGGGCGGTGGTACGGGCGCGGAGGATACTGGCTTCGGTGCGGATTGGGTTGGGGATGTTGCCTTCGGTGGCGATGACGGTGCAGCCGTTGCCCGTTGAGTGGGGGCAGCTGCTGGTGAATTGGGGACAACGGAGGCCGGTCGGGTTTCCGGAGGCCGGGGGGTGGGGGTCGGCGATGCTGCAGCGGGGCTTGTCCCCGCTGCTGGCGGAGCAGGTCGGGCGGCCTGCGTATCCAGCTGCTTCGTCGCGGCCGCTTCCGGCACCCGAATCGGCTCCGTACAGGCAGGGCAATTCACCGTCGCACCCATTTTGCGACTGGAAATGCTCAGCAGCTGCCTGCAATGAGGGCATCGGAACTGGATCGGCATACGAAATCCTTATTCAGGAACAGTCACCACGAACTCGTTCGCTTACTTCTTCACCAGCACACCCGTGAAGTACCGCAGCTCCTCTTCTGACGCTTCCGAAGCTGCCAGCGCCACCTCCTCCACAAACCCCGAGGGCACTTCAGTGTCGGACAGAATGATCACGTTCCGCTTCTCGCGCATGACCCCCTCTCGAACGTAGTTCGTCACATCGGTCAGAGAGGCGGGACCATTCTCTTTCTTCCCGTTCGACAGGTAGACCTGCGGATCACCTTCGCTCTTGAAAATCGTCAACACCACTGATTCCTTGCTGTTGACCGGGATATCGTGCCGAGCCTTGGGCAATTCCACCGCTGTGGTTTTGGAAGCGTTGTTCGTCAGGATGAAGAAAATCAAAAGCAGGAACGTCACGTCGATCATCGGCGTGATGTCCATTTCTGTTTCTTCGACAATCTTCCGTCGCTTCACGGCATTTCCCCCTTAGAGCTGTCCTGCGTTGACCGGCCTCAGGCCATCGCGTCCTGCAACTCCTGGAAGAAATCGTTCAACTGCTCTGCCGTTGCGTCCGTCAACCGGCTCAGCCTAGTCTGAATCATCCCCGCCAGAATCGTCAGCGGAATCGCGATCACCAGTCCGTCAGCGGTCGTGTACAGAGCCAGCGAAATATCGCCGGCCAATGCCTGAGGATCGGCTCCGCCGCCCGTCGCGCTCGACAGCTTGCCGAACGCGAGCACCATTCCTGTCACCGTTCCGAGCAATCCGAGCATCGGAGCGGTCTTGATCATCGCGATGATCCACGAGTAGCGATATTCCATCTCGGCCAGCATCTCGCGCTCGTACTTCTCCTCGACGAACTGCCGACACTTCGCTAGGCCACGATCCCGTCGAGTCATCGCCAGCATCACGAGTTGCGGAAAGGCCTTCGACCAATACCGCGGAGTGTCACATAGTGCCGTGACCCCATCAAAGTCCTTGTTCTGGATGAGTTCGCGAAGCTGTTCCATAAACTCGGCGGACAGCTTGGGTGACATTCGCTTCTGCATCACTTTGCGCCATAGAACAATGACGCAGTAGACCCCGTAGAGAGCACACGCGAGCAGCGCCAGGTAACAGCCGGGGCCGGAGATATCCAGCAACCACAAGATCAAACGATCTGTATCCATTCCACTTCTCCACTGCCAATCATGGCGTTGTTGACGGCGTTCTGCCGATGCATCACTTGAGGTATGTCTGACGTGTGACCTGGAACTCGAACCCGCTGCCCTTGGTGTTCACCACGAAGTACGTGCGGCGGATCTCTCGCAGATTCCGCTTCGCATAATTCGTTTCAAGCGTAACCAGCAGCTGCTCTGTCTGTGCGGGGTAGAAATGAAAGATCACGTTCTTGCCGACCGTAATGCCCGCTTTTTGAAAGAGCTTTTCGTCGGCTTTCCGGCGTTCGCCCGAGTCCCACTTCATATAGAGACGCTTCTCGTCCTTTCCGGAGGTCCCATAACGCACCTTCGGCGTCCCTGACACGCCAGAGATGTAGGCCAGTCGCCCGTCCGGCATGACTGCTCCCAGCTCAATTCCAAAGAAATCGAGCTGCCGTGCATACTCCGTCAGCGACGATCCATCGGCAAACCGGATGAACCATCGCAGCTCCGCAGCCACGCCACCCCCATTCCCGGGACCAAATCCGAGCGGGCGTTTCCCGGTCCCCGTGGCTGACCCGTTCAACTCAGCATGTTCGGTCTGTTCAACCTGAATCTCCTGCAACCGCACAGCAGCCTTGTCAGCGACCTCGGTCAGCATGGTGATCTCTTCGTGGACTTCTTCCTGCTGCTGGATTTCGGTCGTCGTCTCTTCCGGAGTTTCAATATCGAGCGTTTCGTTCGGATCACCGTCCTCGACACCACCACCGATTCGCACCAGTTCCATGGGAACCAGATCGGGCAACGCGGGTGGTCGAGTCGACCAGAACAGACTGAACGCCCAGATCACTCCGCAAACCACGGCGATCGAAAACGCCATCAGACTCGAGCTGATGATGTCGTATTTACTGAACTTCAGAAATGGCTGCGGTTTGCTTTGCTCAGGCGTCGTCGGCCGAGTTGCGGGAGGCGGTTGAATCGCAGCCATAGCTCACTCGGAGGGAGAACGTCGCACAAGTGGAGTCTGGTGGGCTCCGGCACTCTGTCTTAAGACAGTCATGTCGTAGTGTCACAAAACCCAACCAGTCATGCTATTGCTGGCCCAGTCGAGTGTCAACGAGCGATAAATTTTCATTTAGATTGAATCCCCCTGAACAAATTGGAGCCACTCGGACCATCGATTGTTTCGTTCACATCGCCTTGCCATCATACGACCGTACAGCGAACCCGCTGTGGTTGAGTCACACAGTCCTTCAATCAGCGTCGTGTCATGCCTGTTCGTTACGCCATCATCGGAGCCGGCGCCGTCTCCGATTACCACCATGTCCCGGGAATACGTCTCGATAAGCGCTCCGAACTCGTGGCGATCTGCGACCCCAACGAACAACTACTCCAGCAGCGGGTCAAGGACTGGGGCATCTCCAAGATCACCACAAAGTACGAAGATATCGCAAACGATCCCGATATCGACGCGGTGATCATCGCCACGCCGAACTTCACACATCATGAGATCGTGCTCGCCTGTGCCAAGGGTGGTAAGCACATGATGTGCGAGAAGCCACTGGGGCTGAACTTTGCGCAGTCGGCAGAGATGTACCGTGCCGCTCGCGACAACAACCTCAAGCACATGACGGCGTTCACCTACCGCTTCGCTCCGTCGATGCGGTACCTGCGTCACCTCGTCAAGACCGGTGCACTCGGCGATATCCGGCACTTCCGCAGCCAGCGGTTCCTCGACTGGCCCGAGACCAGCTGGGGCTGGCGGCAGTACAAGCACCTGGCTGGGGCGGGCGACCTGTTCGACATGACGATCCATCGCATCGACTTCGCGATGGACCTGTGCGGGCCAATCGACTCGATCTGCGGTGCAGTGGCCACCTTCTGTCCGCGTGACAAGACAGCTGACGGAAAACCCTGCGAACCGTCCAACGTCGACGACTGGTCAGCATTGATCGGCCGCTTCTCCAATGGAGCGGTCGGCGTGTGGGAAGGCACCACCCTCGCCAAGGGGCACCACAACAACGGCTTCGGCTGGGAATGGGCCGAGATCAACGGCTCCGAGGGCTCAGCTGTCTATCGCCTGACCGAACCCAATACGATCCTGATGGGCAAGTACGGCGGCACGATGGAAACCGTCCCCGTTCCTCGCGAGTTCCTCGTCATCCCCGGTAGCCCCCGTAACCCGGACGAAGGCAACCCGAGTACCGTCTTCCGCTACGACCTGGTCTACGAACTGACCTCAGCCATTGTCGAAGACCGTCCCGCAATTCCCGGCTTCGATCACGGAGCCATCGCCCAGGGCGTCGCCGATGCCGTGCTGGAATCGGCGGAAAAAAAGACCTGGGTCGATGTGAATCACCAACTCGGGTAAGTCTCCTCTGCGTTGGAATTCGGGCGTGACACCGAACTCCAACAATTCGCGCCCAGTGTGCCAGGGACCGCCTACATGAACCGTCGTCGTATCGGCCTCACCGATCTTTGGGTCTCACCCGTTGCCATGGGCTGCTGGCCCATCGCTGGCATCACCAGCATCGATGTCACCGAGGCCCACAGCCTCGCCACGATTCAGGCGGCCCTCGACTCCGGGATCAACTTCTTCGACACCGCTTACTGCTACGGACACCACGGCGAGAGCGAGCAGATGGTCGGCCGCGTACTCCGTCCGTATCGCAATGAGGTCGTCATCGCCACCAAGTGCGGCATCGGCTGGGGCCCCGACCTGAAACAGCTCAAGGACGCACGCCCCGCAACGATTCGCCGTCAGTGCGACGAGAGCCTGCAGCGGCTGGGGATCGATGTC
>QWOR01000141.1 GCA_003669575.1 Planctomycetota bacterium
GGAGATGGCGTCAACCAGGTTGGAAACGTCATGGCGATGACGGTTCCAGTCGGGCCGGGAGATTCGATTTGACTGAGGGTCACGGGGGCCGTACTGCAGCTTATTGATCAGAACCGGGCTGAGGCCTTTGGAGAGAAACAGCAGGCAGTAAGCGGTGCTGATCTCATGTCCGTTATCAATGTTCCATGAGCCGTCGGTCTTTTTTTGTCCTTCGGTGAGAGCTTTGGCTCCTTCGCGATACCAGTCGGTCACCCCAAAGAAGCGTTGTCCGGTGAACTTTCCGGCCCGCTCAAGCCCATAGAGATAGTACAGCAGGTAGGGCGAGTTCTCTGCACCGGGGTTGGTATGAATACGGATGTTGTTGTTCATCCAGCGGATGCCCGCATCGATCGCCTGCTCTGACTTGCTGATTTCAGATTGCCCGCAGCAGTCGAGATGCCCTTCTGGTGTTTCTTCGTCTTCGATCAGGAACCCGTTGATAATCTCCAGTGACGCCAGACCAGCAGCCGTCATGCTCCCGCGTTCAGATTGTCCAGATACGTATGGCCAGCCAGCACCATGAAAGGCCGCAGGTGTCCCTGACTGCGTCTTGATCCAATGTTCGCGAGCCCGACGCCAGACTTCCTGGTCAATCTCCATACCCGTGTGAAATGCCGCATCGCGCAGTCCCAGAATAGCGAACTGGGTTGTACTGTTGTCCGGATCAGCGTCGGGGGGACCATAACCCCATCCTCCATCCTCCAACTGGTCGTTTACCAGAATGCTGGCCATCTGGCGAATTCTGGGTTTGTCCTGTTGTTCCCCCGCAGCTGCGTAAAACATGATGGCAGCGCCGAGATCGTAAGTGTTTTTGGTGCCCGGTCGAGATCGGACAAACCGCAGGCACTTCTGGATGGCTGGATCGTTCGGTTCGATGCCCGATGTGAGAAGTGCCAGACCGATGAGGCTGTTCGCACCGACGGAATTCGCACCGTCGAAGTCGGTATCAAACGAACCGTTGCCGAGTTGTCTGGACTTCAGGAACCGCTGCCCCTGGGTGATGGCAATCTTGACGCTTTCGCGGAGCGCGTCATCACTGACTGCCTGGGCCTCCGCCACGTTGACGCCTGCAAACAGGACCATGAATCCTGCGATCAGGATGCAAAGGGGACCTGAAAAGCGGCGGGCTGATAGCGTAAAACGTAGATTTGCAACGACGATCACTACGGTGCCTTTAGATCTTGAGTTGGGTCCAGCGTCCCCTCGAATACATCCACGCACCCAGCAAGCAGCGGACGAACACATCGGCCAGCATCCCCAGCCATGCTCCCCCTAACCCACCATTCCAGTGGATTCCGCATAGCCACGCAATAGGAGTACGTAACCCCGCAGTGGAAACGATGGCGAGAATTAACGGTAAGCGAGTCTCTCCCGCACCTCGCAGACCGTGGATGTACACGATGCCAATCACGAGGGGGATCTGACACGCGGCCAGAATCGGCAGCGCTGAAACGCCGACGTTCTGGATCTCCATAGAGTTGCTCATCAGCTGATAAATCGGTCGGCCTGCAGTGGCAAACAGAATCAATCCGAGAATCCCGACGGGCAAGCACTGAATCGCCGCTGCGTGACCACATTTGACCGCTCGCTGGCTGTCCCCGGCACCCAGTGACATCCCGATCGATGTCGCAGCAGCTGCTCCCCAGGCGGTCGCGGGCAGGTAGGTCACCGCTTCAAACTGCACGGCGACATAGTGGGCCGCGAACGCGGTATCGCCAATCTCAGAGATCACACGCACGAACAGGAAATGCGATGACCAGGCGATCAGCCCATCGAGAGCTGCGGGAATCCCGATCCGCGTCAGGCGGACGATATGGTGCCCGCCGAGGTGGACCTCACTCCACCGCAGATGCAGGCCACCGACCCCGATCATGAGCGTCGCCAGCATCAGCAGACCGCCGAGCACTCGCGCGATGACGGTCCCACCGACGATCCCATCGACTCCCATGGCGGGGAGCGGACCAATTCCGTGGACCAGTGAGTAGCTGGCAATCACGTTGACGAGACTGACGGTCGCCAGGACGCCCAGCGGAATCCGCATGTTGCCGCTGCCACGATACGCAGCTGCGCCGCAAAGAGTGATCGCGGTGAAGATCTCGCCGATCGAATCGACACGGATGTATCGCACCGCAATCTGGGCGGCCTCGTCGCTCAGTTGGGTCAGTGCCACGAAGTATGGGGCACACGGGATCATGATCATTGCGAAGAGCAGCCCGATGATTCCACCGGCAGCGATGGATCTGCCGAGGATCACATTGGCCTCGGCCAGATCGCCTTTCCCTCTGGCTCTCGATACCAGGGCCAGCGTCCCCGACGAGGCCAGCATGAACATTAGATTCGCCAGCCAGCTGACGTACGCTCCCACTCCGATCGCAGCTGTGGATGTCACGCTCGCATCGCCGGGGAGATGTCCGGCGAGGTAGGTGTCGTAGAAGCTGACGAAGAACGAGAAGACCTGCTCGCCCAGAACCGGAAGGGCGAGGTAGAACACTTCGCGATGGACGGAGCCTGTCGCCAGCTGGTTCGCAGCTGCGTCATCCGCCGGGCCGTAGAGGACTGGCAAGCTCTCTTCTGGTTCCGGCATGAAGGACTCGATCGACGACGTGGTGGGACCACCCGGTGCAGAAACAAATCACGGGCACGTCAGGATAAACGCCTTTACCCCGCGTGTCATGGCGCTGGGAGAGAATCTATTGCAGTCGGTCTGGCAAAAGGGAATCACCGCGCACTGTTCCGCACTCTGGGGACCCACAAATGCCACACGCCCCCGGAGTGATCCAGAGGCGTGTGGGAATTCATGCGACGAGCGGACGGTGAAGTCCGTTGCGTGGGCGATTACATGTCGCCGTGGTCGTCGTGGTGGCTGTCCTTGCTGTCGGCCTTCGGCTTGTCGGCGATGAGGGCATCGCTGGTCAGCAGGAGGGTTGCGACGCTGGCGGCGTTGGTGAGAGCCGAACGGGTCACCTTGACCGGGTCGATCACACCGCACTTGACCATGTCTTCGTAGGCTCCGGTGGCTGCGTTGTAGCCGTGGTTGCCCTTGAGTTCCGAAACCTTTTCGCAGACCACGCCACCGTCCACACCGGCGTTGTCAGAGATCTGGGTCAGCGGAGCACGGCAGGCACGGCGGATGATGTTGTAGCCGACTTCTTCGTCGTGCGTCATCTTTCCACCATCGACAGCCATCGAGGCTCGCAGCAGAGCCACACCACCGCCGGGCAGAATGCCTTCTTCGACGGCAGCACGGGTGGCGTGCAGGGCGTCTTCGACGCGGGCCTTCTTTTCCTTCATTTCGGATTCGGTGGCAGCTCCGACGTTAATCTGAGCCACACCGCCCGACAGCTTGGCGATTCGCTCTTCGAGCTTTTCGCGATCGTAATCGCTGGAGCTGGCTTCGAGTTCACGCTTGATCTGCTCGATCCGAGCCTTGATGTCGGAACTCTTGCCGAGACCTTCGATGATCGTGGTGTTGTCCTTGTCGACAACGATCTTCTTGGCACGGCCCAGGTCGCTCAGCTGGACGTTCTCGAGCTTAATGCCGAGGTCTTCGAAGATCGCCTGTCCACCGCACATGATGGCGATGTCCTGGAGGAGAGCCTTGCGGCGGTCGCCATAGCCAGGAGCCTTGACGGCGACGCAGCGGAACACGCCCCGCATCTTGTTGATGACGAGGGTGGCGAGGGCTTCGCCTTCGACTTCTTCGGCGATGATCAGCAGCGGCTTGCCGGAGTTCACGACCTTTTCGAGGACGGGAACCAAGTCCTTGATGTTGCTGATCTTCTTTTCGTGGATCAGGACGTAGCAGTCGTCGAACACACATTCCATGCTGGAGGTGTCGGTGACGAAGTACGGCGACAGGTAGCCGCGGTCGAACTGCATCCCTTCGACGACGTTGAATTCGGTCTGGAGGCTCTTGCCTTCCTCGACGGTGATCACGCCATCCTTACCGACCTGCTCCATCGCGTCGGCGAGGATCTTGCCGATGGCTTCTTCGCCGTTGGCGGCCACGGTGCCAACCTGGGCGATAGCCTTCTTGTCTTTACAAGGAATGGCCATCGACTTCAGCTTTTCGATGATGTCGCTGACAGCCTTGTCCATGCCCCGCTTCATTTCGAGCGGGCTGACCCCGGCGACGACCGACTTCAGACCTTCCACGAAGATCGCTTCAGCCATGATGGTCGCGGTGGTGGTTCCGTCCCCGGCGTTGTCGGAAGTCTTGCTGGCGACTTCCTTGACCATGCTGGCGCCCATGTTTTCGAACTTGTCACTCAGTTCGATTTCACGAGCGACGCTCACGCCGTCCTTGGTGACGGTCGGAGAGCCGAAGCTCTTCTCGATGATCACATTCCGGCCCTTGGGACCGAGAGTCACACGCACGGCTCGGGCCAGCTTGCTGACACCACGCCGCATCGCTTCTTGGGCTTCCTGGTCGAAAGCAATGATCTTCGCGCCCATGGGCGTTCTCCTGTTTTCTGTATAGGTCCGCAGGGCTTTCGGGCCTCTGCGTGATGTTTTGAAGTGATGAACCCAGAACTCAGTCGAGCTCTGAACTTAGTAGATCGCGAGGATGTCGCTCTCGCGGAGGAGCAGGTACTCCTCGTCGCCGATCTTGATTTCATCGCCAGCGTATGAGGAGAAGATCACGCGATCTCCTTCCTTCACGGTCAGCGGAATGCGTGCACCGTCGCGACGGACGTGTCCATCACCGATCGCGATCACTTCACCCTTCTGAGGCTTATCCTTCGCCGAATCAGGAAGAACGATTCCGCCGGCAGTCTTGGATTCTGCTTCCTGCCGCTTCAGGACGACCTTGTCCCCGAGTGGCACAATCTTGGTACCGCCGCTCGATTTGGCCTTCTTCGACATGTTTTCAGAACTCCTCAGCAAGCTGAGCTAATGCAGGCCAGACAGGAGTGACCCCATCCACGGCCCAAGGGACGATATGTTTCCGACAATGAGATAGCGAATGGCGTTCCAAAATTCTCAACACTTCGTAACGGACTACTCATCAATAGGATACGGAAAATGTTCGGGATTGTTTTTCCACGTTTTGGCGGTCGGTGAAAGGCCCTGCTGCCGGGGGTTCTGTCAAAATGGCACCGAGTCGATTATCGGGCTCTCTGCCGGGATGCAGCGCACGGAAAGGGGGATTTAAACAATGGTCATGATCAGTTGATTACACCGGACGTTCGACACACCAGAGTAAAGCTCTCACGTCAAAAACAAGACCGGCCCTCTGTGCCAGACACAGAGGGCCGGTGATTGGTCGTTATCGGGTTGAATACCCGAACAGCGTTACTTTGCAGCCTGTGGAGCGTAACCGGGAGCTGCTAACCAGTTCTTCAGGCTGGCGCCGTCTTCAGCGTTCCAGATCCGGACTTCACCGTCGTAGCTGCCGGTGGCCAGGCGATTGGCCGCCGGGCTGAAGCTGATCGAATAGACCCAGTCATTGTGTCCGGCGAACTGCTTGATCAAGGCTCCGTCGTTCGCATTGTTGATGCGGGCGATCTTGTCAGCGGCACAGCTGAAGACGCGGTTATCGGGCAGCACCTGCAGGCGGAAGACCGCTCCACCGATCCCCGCGATTTCGCGGACCTGGGCAGCGTCGGCAGCCTTCCAGATGCGCATCTTATTGTCAGCTCCACCAGTGATGACTTGGGCACTGTCACTCAGCCAGCCGACGGTGTAAACCACGTCGGCATGCGAGTTGAAGGTCGTTTGGGCATCGCCCGTCTTGGCGTCAAAGACCTTGGATGTCTTGTCGCGGCTGGCGCTGGCGAGCTTCGTTCCATCGGGTGACCAGGCGATATCCATCACCCAGTCGGCATGGTCTTCGATGACCAGCTGTTCGGCGTAGCTGTTGGCGTCGAACACGCGAATCGTGCGGTCAGCTCCGGTGGCTGCGAGTCGTGTTCCGTCGGCACTGAAGGCGACCGAGAAGACCGCATCTTCCACCGTCACCAGATCGGCCAGCAGAGCACCGTCAGCAACATTGAACACCTTGATTTCGCCCACCTGACCCGGGGTCCCGCCAGCAATCGCGATACGCTGGCCATCGTTGGTGAAGGCGATGTCGTGAACTCGCTCAGCCACGTTCCCGATCCGACGAATGAGAGCGGCATCTGCAGTGTTGTAGAGCAGGACTTCGTGGTATCCCGAGGTCGCCACGATCGTGGCATCCGGGTTTAAGGCCACAGCGGTCACTGGCACGGTGAGGGGATACGCTTCCGGGGCTGGTGGCTGGGTCTGTTTCGGCATGACCTTGATCAGCTGAGCGTTCGGATCGACCCCCGCATCAAGCTGGGCTCCGAGCTCGATCCACTTGCCGATGAGGGCGATCTGTTCTTTAGTCAGTGGGTCGGCGTCCTTAGGCATCGAGCCGTCGGTGATCTGGGTGCAGAGGTTGCTTTCCAGCTTGCCAGCTTCGACCGCGGGCCCCGACTCTCCACCTTTCATCAGGGCGGCGTACGATTCCATATTGAGGCGACCCTTGGCCATGCGAGCGTTGTGGCAGGCGACGCACCGCTTATGGAAGATGTGGGCGACTTCCTTATTAAAGGAGACCCACTGGCCCATTTCAGCCAGCGTCGATTCGACCTGGCGCTGCTTGCTGAGCCAGTCGGTCCGGGCCGCTGCGAGGGTCGTGTTGGCGGCTTCGTATTCGATCTTCACTGCGGCGAGCGATTGATCGATCTGTGGCAGGCTGGCCATGGCAGTCGCCATGGTTTCCTTGGTCTTGGCCACTGTTTCTGTGGTGGCCTTCACTGCGGCGTCAGAATCGACCACGGCTTTGGCTGCGGCATCGGCGGCTGTTTTCGCAGCGTTGGCTTTGGCCTGGGCGTCTGCGAGAACCGCAGCGGCGTCGGTGTTGACCTTGTCGGCGGCGACTTTGGCTTCGTTGGCTTTGGTCAGAGCTTCGGTCTGCGTGACCAGAGTCTTCTCAGCGTCGGCGATCGCTTTCGTCGCTTGTTCAACCTCGCGTTTGAGCTTCAGCAGCTGTTGTTCAACTTCCGAGAGCTTCGTGCCAGTGGCAGCGGACTGCTGCTCGGCGGCGATCCGTTGCTGCAGGGCGGCTTCTGCCTGAACTTTCTGCTCAGCCAGCTTCTGGTCAGCTGGAACTGCAGGTTTGTCCTCCGCAAAGAGAGCGTGCTGAGAGAAAATGCCCAGCGTAATTCCCAGAATCAACCCGAGAAGAGAGCGAGAGAGACACATGCGGCTCATGGATCGAGCTTTCAGCACGGAGGCAGGGGGATGTTCTGTCGAGCATGGAGAGATGGCCGACAAATCACATCCTTGAAAAAGGTGGGAGCGTCCAACTCATCGAAGTCCGCCGATCCATCAGAATCGTCACAGCACTCACTAATGTCAAGTGGGGCGGGGTGACGAAACCCTGCGGCTTGTGCTTCTTCGGTTGGCTGTGACGCCCTGAACAACAAAAAAGCGAACGTCGATCCAAATTGTTGAGTTGTAGATCGGGGCATTCGACAATATCATTCCCGCCCCACCGATGATCATGTCATCGGAACAACGTGCAGCCCACGTGGCGGAATTGGCAGACGCGCTAGCTTCAGGAGCTAGTGAGGTTACACTCGTACAGGTTCAAGTCCTGTCGTGGGCACTCCAAGTGGTGAAAGGACTTACGGCAAATCGCCGTGAGTCCTTTTTTCATTGGCCAATGCGGTTGGGGGGCAAACTGGGGGGCAGAATTGGTTTTACATTCGGACTGAGACTGTCTTGTCGAGTTACGGCAAGAGTCAGTGACTCGGGTTGGATTCACGGATGGAGATACGAAACCGTGATGACGTTTCATGATTCGTAACTGGTTGAAATTTGTGAACCGGCCGAGCCTCAATGATGTGCCGCCAGCTCGGACTATTTTGGTGGTCCTTTCTTCCGGGAACCACGTTGGCTTTTGGGAGATTCTCCTGCACGACCGCCTCGAGGGCGTTCGGCTTGCGGGTCGTAGTTTGGATTGTCTCCCGGAGGAAGGTCAGCGCCGGTTTCGCGTTGCCACTCTTTAAGTGTCCGGTAGAGCATGTCGGCCTGTTTGGGCATCTCCTCGGCCAGATTGTGTTCCTCGCCCGGGTCGGTCTTGAGGTTGTAGAGTTCTCTTCGGCCACCGTTTTCGAAGAACTCGATCAACTTCATATCGCCCTCGCGGATCGCACTCGATGGAGTGGCCTTCCCAACGTAACACGGAAAGTGCCAAAAGAGTCGTTCCCGCGACAAGCTGGTTTCTCCCCGCAGGGCAGGGACCAGACTGATCCCGTCGAGTTTCTGATCAGTCGGGGGCTTCACACCCGTGAGTTCGAGCAACGTTGGATACCAATCAACACTGCTGATGGGAATCTCGCAGCGGGTACCGGGCATTTTCAACCCCGACCAGGAGATGACAGCGGGAACGCGAATCCCGCCTTCATAGAGTTGTCCCTTACTGCCGTTGAGAGGAGCTGTGTATTGCTGAGTACCGCCATTGTCTGAGGTGAAGATGATGACCGTGTCATCCGTCAGTTTCAGCTTTTCCAGTTGGTCGACGATCCGGCCCACGTTCTGGTCGACAGCTTCGATCGTCGCTGCGTATGCCGGGTCATCGCGACGGTCGTTTCCACTGGCGAGCTTTCGTTCGTACTTCTTGACGAGTTCGGGCTTTGGATTGAACGGGGCGTGCACCGCATGATCGGCCAGGTAAACAAAGAAAGGTTTCTTTTGGTTATCACTCACAAACCGCAGAACTTCATCCGTCAAACGATCACTGAGATATTCCCCCTCGTCGGAGAAGTAGGCGTCCTTGCCGAACCCGATATTCTCGGGGAAGACCACCGTCCGATAACCCTGGCCTCCGGGTGTCACCGGACCGGTTCTTCCTCGACCCAGATTCCACATCCCGAAGAATCCAGTGGCGTATCCATTCGATCCCAGGGCTTCGGCGATCGTCGTGATCTTGGGGTCCAGCTCGGACTTGCTCTCGGCTGCCTGTAACTTGTGCCAGGGAGAACCAGGCGGTTGTCGTGGATCAACCACAGTGTAAATCTTGTGACGCGGTGAGTATTGCCCTGACATCAGGCAGGCCCGTGTCGGCGCACAGTTCGGAGCACTGGCGTAGGCCTGGTTGAAGACCAATCCGTTCCTGGCCAATCGGTCAATATGCGGCGTCTCGACGAACTGATTCCCCATGAAGCCGACATCCCGCCAGCCCATGTCATCCATCAGAATCAGAACGATGTTCGGAGGGGTTGTCCTTCCCGCGGCATGTGCGGCGGTCCCTGACAAGAGAACAATCAGCACCGCCGGGATGAATATAGTGAACGGGCGAAATGCACTTCGAATCATGTTGGTCACGTTCACTTTCCTGCTCGTTCATACTGGAAGTCGAGAGTCCCCTCAGCCAGCACTTTCCCTTCGATGGTTTCCAGCAGAGAAGCCCGGGTAACCTGGTCGGGAGGGAGGTCGATCTTCTGCGAGAGCGCAAAGACGGTGATGTGATAGGTCTTGATGCCCGGGCCCTTGGAACACATGGGATCGAATTCGGACTTGCGGCGATCATTCCATCCAACGGTTCCGCCGGGGTTCGCGTTCTGAGCAATGCTCGTGGCTCCGGCAGGGATGTTGTAGACCAGCCAGTAGGATTTCTCCTGGTCGGGGGCTGTGTGCCACAGACTGACGGCAAACGCTTTCGTCCCCTCGGGGGCATCCTTCCAGGCAACGGCTGGTGACTGCCGTTTCCCATCGCAGGTACAGTCGACGGATAGCTTCCCGTCATCGTCGATCGAGGAACTACTGACACTCAGCTGCGGCAGATTTGACTCGCGGCGATTTTCGGTCTGCTGGCGAGGCTGAGGGCGGTCTTCCTTTCGGCGGGGGCGGTCGTCTCGTGGAGGAGGATTATCATCGGGGCGAGGCGGTGGCCCCCCCTTGCGAGGTGGTGGTCCTCCCGGTCCCCGCCGTTTAGGCGTGTAGGTTTCTTCAGTCTTCTCCCCAGACGGGTCGACGAACACAAAGCTTGCGGTGCCGTTCTCTTTGAGTGTGTAGCTCACTGTCCCTGACTTGCCGTTGACGTCATAGGTCAGGCGATAGCTGCTCTTGGCTGTCTCCTCGAAGCCAGTGATCTTGGCCCCGTTCATGGGTGGGAGAGAAGGACGCAGCGGTTCTGCGCGGGGTTGCGGGTCGACTTGCCCGTCTTTCTCGACGACCTCTCCATAGAATCCTCCGTTGAGATACGGATATGTCTTCGTGGCGTGGTAGTGATACTGGCCCTTGGCGTCCTTATGACCATTCAGTTTGTCGAGCGGGGCATAGTCGGGATCTTCGGCGTTCTGATAGCTGTAGATCGGATAGCCATCGAGGGCGTAAGCGATCGGCTGGCCTTTGCCGACGGCCTCCTCGAGATGGACCGGTGCGATGTGGTAGTGGTAGTCATCCGCCCGCCCGCAGTGACCGCCGAAATCGTCGAGCTCGCCAAACTCATACGCATCGTCACCCCGGTTGTTCAGCGGATTGAAGATCGGGATGCCGTTCACCGCAACAGCAATCGCCCCGCGAAGAAAGCGGTCGTCGGCCATGGCCGGGGTCTGGGCCGGAACAGGATTCAGCGGAATCTGCCAGGCGTTGTCGCCCACATACTTTTGCGGGATCGGAACCTGCTGTTGCCAGGACCGAATTCCGACCATCATCCGGTGCGAGGGAATGCCGTTCGACTCGACGTAGAAATAGTTGTTGTCCCAGCGTGTCCGAATCGCCTTTCGCTTGACGAATGGATCGAAATGCGAAGCGATCAGTGGAGCAGCAGCTTTCTTGGCGTCCTGTGGGCGGGACTTGCGCTGAGTCCCCTGGGCCAGTAAGACGGGGACATCGACAGCCTCTCGCACCTGCTTCAGTCGCAGCTCGACAAACTGCCGGTCATCGGGGCTGAGCCTGTCGAGGGGGATCGTCGTCAAAGAGTCGTCCTCCCGGCGGATCTGGACGACTCCATCCATGGCCATGACGAAAGTCCCCGCCATCGACCTGTCCACATCCGGTGTTGTCCACTGCCGAACTGACTTGGGTGCCGCTGACGCCGAAGATGTCGCTCTGCGACGTGAGTGCCCCGGGTGAGCGTGCCCAATCCGTTCGCCGATGAGGAGACCCAGCAGCAGGATGAACAGTGGGCGGTAGATTCTCATGGTCGGACTCTTGCGGGGCGGAATTGTTCGTACGAGGTGGATGCCAGAGAGCTGGCCAGTGGGCTCACTTCTTCATCGGCTTACCGGGTTTGTTCTTGTTGCCAGGCTTCTTCTGGCCGCCTTTGTTGGGATTGTTCTTCCCTCCTCGCTGTCTGGGCTCGGGAGGTCGAGACGGATCGTAATCGGCATTCGGAGTTGGCAGCTGGGCATCGACTGCTTCCAGATACTTCCGCAGGCGTTCTCGCAGTTCACGCGTCTGATCAGGTCGCTCGAGAGAGAGGTCGTGACGTTCGCCAAGATCCTGTGACAGGTCATACAGCTCATCACGATCATCCTCATAGAAGTGCATGAGCTTGAGGTTGCCAAGCCGGATCGCCGAATGAGGTGTGTCACCCTGGTAATGCGGGAAGTGGAACACCAGTTCCTCCCGCGGACGTTCCACAACTCCTCGCCCCTCATGGGTGAGTAAGGAGGCGATGCTCCCCCCTTCGACCGTGGAGGGTATCGCGGACTTCTCCACTCCGGCCCACTCGCAGAACGTCGGCAAGAGGTCATATCCGACGATCGGAACATCGCACCACGAATTCGGCTTAATACCCGGACCGCGAATGATAAACGGAACGCGAATACCGCCCTCGTAAACGTCACCCTTCCCCCCGTGCAGGGCTCGTTTGCCTCCACCTGCCCCATTGTCGGACGTGTATATCACGAACGTGTTCTCGGCGAGTCCATGTCGATCAATTGCGTCCAATACGCGCCCAACGCCCGTGTCGAGGTCTTCTGTGATTGCGGCTGTGCTGACTCGCTTGGAGTCCTGGTTCGCGAGTGACTTCTCATACTTGGCCATTGTCGCCTTCAGTGCGTTTTGCGAAGCGTGCAGCGCATTCCATGAGAGCTGGATATAGAACGGTTTCCCTGCTTTGGAGTTCTTCAGCATGAACTTCTCGGCCCGCTCCGCCATGCCGAAGATGTCGACCGGGTTGGGGTCGGTGAATTGAAAGGCCTGTTCATTCCCGGTGTCTCCATCGGACTCGTCGTAGCCATGCTGTTCCGGACCACCCCCGTTGATATGCCACTTGCCATAGTGTGCTGTGGCGTAGCCAGCACCTCGCAGCAGGTCGCCAATCGTGACCGCGTGATCGGCAATCTGCTTCACGTTGCGGGGCTCCGTCAGTTTGCGTCCCTCCTCGGGAGGAGCAGCCTTTGTCCAATGCAGCGAAGCTGGTGAACGGCCAGTCTGGACGCTGATGCGAGTGGGTGAGCAGACGGGAGCTGGAGCATACGCCGATGAAAACCGCATACTCTGCTCGGCAAAGCGTTCCAGACACGGAGTATGAAACATTTCCCCTTTTGACGCCTCGAACTCCGGGTGCATCGGTACGGATGTTCCACTCCAGCCCTGATCATCGGCGATCATCAGGACGATATTGGGTCGGTCAGCTGCAATGGCGGGCAAAGCCATCA
>QWOR01000013.1 GCA_003669575.1 Planctomycetota bacterium
GAAGACATCCGCCGCGACCACGGCCCGCTGGCGACCGGGATGGCACGCGGGGCCAGTGCCCTGATCCGCGATCTCAAGCAGCGCGGGCTACTCGATGAGACCATCATTCTGTGGACGACCGAGTTCGGCCGGATGCCCTCTTCACAAGGCGGCAAGGGACGCGATCACAACCCGTATTGCTTTACCAACTGGCTCTGCGGGGGCGGCATCAAAGGGGGCGTCTCCCATGGCGAAAGCGACGAGTGGGGCTACAAACCCCTCGACCGTCTCCACCCGACCCAGGTCTACGACATCCACGCCACCATCCTGCACCAGCTCGGCCTCGACCACACCAAACTCACCCTGCGCAGCCACGGCATCGACCGCCGCCTGACCGATGTACACGGAGAGGTGATTCACGAGATTGTGGGGTAGTACGTTTGAGTGATTTGATAACAGAGCCGTCTGTCATGTCTGGCCGTACCTCACTAGATGACGATCTTGATTTTCGAGCCAGTCTGACGCCAGATTTCTTTCGCACACTGCCGGTCGAGGCGGGCCAGCTGGGTCAGGCGGAGATCGATGATCTCGCTGGTGTCGTTCGCACATTTCACATACACGAACGGCAGGCAGACGCCCACCACTTTTCGAGGTTGTCCGGCATCTGACGGGATGTATTTAACGCGGATGAGCTCTTCCGGGCTGCGGTCACATCGGTCCCACTGCGACGAGATGAGCTGGAACGTCGAGTTCAGAATCGCGATGTAGTCGCCGATCTGTAGATCCTCCCCGGCCACGCATTGAGCGAGAGATGGCTGCATGGCGCTGGAGGACGAGGTCTTCATGGTAGGACCAGAGACCGCATTCATCGAGAAAGGTTCGGGGTGGGCCGAGAAATTCCTCTGGGCACGTATTTCAGCAACGAGGAATAAGATGCAACAACTGGTTCGTCACATACTGCCGACCGGCCAGGGACCGACAATCGTCGAAGATCAACAAGCCCAATCACCTCGGCACCGGGATCCGATCGACGATCTGTTGCAGGATCGCCTGGGCGCGTTTGCGCTGGCCTTCGCGGAGCATCCCGGAGCAGACGACGCGGTGGGCGAGGACCGGGATGACCATCGTCTTCACGTCATCGGGGACGACATAGTCGCGGCCCTCGACAAAGGCATGGCTCTGCACCGCTCGCGAGAACGTGATCGCTCCGCGGGTGCTCACACCAACGGTCAGCTCATTGTTCTCGCGAGTTTTGTGGACGATCTCCAGCAGGTAATCGCTGATCGATTCTTCCATCCGCACTTCGCGCACGGCAGCCTGGAGCGTCAACATCTGTTCGGGTGAGACGACGGGCTTCAAGCCCTCGACCGGTTCACCCAATCGGTGCGATATCAGCACAGCCTTCTCTGCCAGGCGGTCGGGATACCCGATGTCCATGCAGATCATGAACCGGTCGAGCTGGTTTTCGGGCAGCGGATAGGTCCCCTCAAACTCATAAGGGTTCTGCGTGGCGAGAACAAAGAACGGGCGTTCAAGGGGGTAGGTCTTGCCCTCAATGGAGATTTGCCGCTCCATCATCGCTTCCAGCAGGGCACTCTGGGTTCGCGGAGCTGTGCGATTGATTTCGTCGGCCAGCAGCACCTGGGTGAAGATCGGGCCGGGCCGGAAGTCGAACTCTCCCTTATTCGGGAGGAATACACTGCCCCCCAGGATGTCGCTCGGCAGCATATCGGGCGTGAACTGCAATCGCGTGAACTTGCAGCCCAGACTTAATGCCAGGGCCTTGGAGAGTGAGGTCTTGCCCACACCCGGCGCATCCTCAATCAGCAGATGCCCTTCGGCCAGTAAAGCGACGAGCGCCAGCCGGATCGCTGATTTCTTACCCAGAATGGCCTTGGCAATATTGTCTTCCAGGCTCTGAACCAACGCATTCAGCGGTGACGGCACGGGCCTCTCCCAACGGGCTTTATCCATGGATGAGAAACATCAGAGGTGTGGGCTCTTGAACGCAACCCCACAGACAGGTCACAGGATCATAGCGTTCCCCTCGATTTGACCGTACTGAATGTACATTCGGTCCAGTCGGACATGAGGAGTTTTACGTAAATTCCGTTCTCCACAGCTGTACCGATCGGTCGTCGTTCGCCAGTCCCAGGGAAGTTTGAATGCCCGTTTCGACGATATCGAGGCTGCTCTTTCGAGCAATACTCCTCGATTCACATCCTGATCCGGCCGCTTCAAGACTCATGCTGGAAACAACCGCTACCATCCTGACACTCGACGAACTCCGGCACTACGTGCACGCACAGCTCTGTGCCAAAGAGAGCTTGCTGGAGGACCAGTTCAAGACCCGTGAAGACCCATTAATGATGCGGGGGCGTTTGTGTGGACGGCAATTCCAGCTGCATGGCCCTCGAAGTATCCGGCTGGGAGCCATTTGGGCGAGCGATCAGAACTTGATCTATTTCTATGACACTCAGGGAGAACGGTACCAAAAGGTCCGTTTGAGCTCGCCTATTCCCGACGTTGCGTAGTCATTTCGATCACAACTGCGAGATCAACTCGGCGAACTGATCTATCTGCGGGAATGCCGCGCGTGGTAGAAATGGCTGTTCGGACGGTGTTGGTGATCTCGGCTGAAGAGACACCCTCGCGCCCGTCGAAGAAAGGATCGCAGGCCAAGCAGCAGTTCGGTCCGATGGTGGAGTTGAATCTACCGTTGGCAAATTCTGCCACAGCCCGGCGTCGGGGGGGTGGACCACTTCCCGATCGCTGTTGAGGAGAGTTCGCAACGAGTGCGGCACTCCTGGTCCCATTTGAGTTCACTGATGTCGATCACCCCCAAAGTGATTCGCCGCCAGTAACGAACATTCGGCAAGAGGCCAGCCCATGTTTCGTCGTCGTTTTCTGATTCAAACCGCAGTCATGCCCGCTATCGCGGCTGTCATGACAGCTTGCGGATGTCGTGGTAAACAAGTGGCTCACGTCCTGAAAGAGGACGATGGGGATATGGTCGGCAGCCATACAGCAGGCGCCGAGACCTGGAAGCCCCTGATCGAAGAGTCGGTTGGCAAATTGCTGGCCCGCCAATGCCCTGACATCCACCCAGTGTCGATGTCGAATGACGACGGCCCCGCCAAAAAGCGAGTCTGCTTCATGGGCGTCGAAAACAAGAGTGCCGAGGAACTCGGTGACAGCCGCGAGCAGATTTACGACCTGATCGACACACTCATCAGCGAGTCGGAGCAGTTCCAGCTGGTCAGCAAGCGTTATGTCGATGCGGGACTCAAGGAGTGCGATCTGCGGCCGGACGAGCTCTTCGTCCCTGCCAACCAGCGAATGTTCGGCTCCGCCATGGAAAAGATGGAGCAGCCCATCAACTACCTGCTTTTCGCCAAAGTCACTTCGCTGTCGACGCACAGTAATGGCGATTCGCAACGCGATTACCAGCTGGTCCTCGAACTGGTCGACACGGAGACTGGCGATTACGACAAGGAATCGGCAACGATTCGCAAGGGTTACCACAAGTCGCGGCTGTCGAAATTCAAGCACTACTAAGCCTCCACAAGTTGCCTCGTCGACGAGTGTTCGATGGGGCGGACAACTGCCCGATGGTTTCCGCGTCACACCCAGTTCATGCTGCTTCTGTCGCTCACCTTTGATCACTCACCTCGACCGGGACAGCCATCCCGAATGTTGTGGATGGCAGGCTGTGTGATTGTGGCCGGGTTGTGTGGCTGTGCTTCGCATGTCAACCGCGTGGTTTCGATCCGCAACAACTTCTACGCGGGGCATCTCGAGGAAGCCCGGGCTCAGGCTCAGGACATGCGGGATAAACACAAGGCCGATCGGGATGTCTTTGATCTCGACCGGGCGATGATTGAGCTGTGTGCCGGACACCCGAAAGAATCGGAACGCATCCTGCGCCGAGTCCGGGATGACTTCGATCTCTACGAGCAGAAGTCCGCGAAAGAGTTCGCCGCATCGCTGCTGACCGACGACACCAAAATTGCCTATGAGGGGGAGGACCACGAGAAGATCCTGGTCCGCACTTTCCTGGCGATCTCGAACCTGATGCACGATGGTGGCGATGCGGAAGCGTACGCCCTGCAGATCGGAGAAAAGCAGCAGGAGCTCGCCGAGAAGCACCTCAAAAAGCTCGAAGAAAACACGCCTGATGGTGAACCCGCACCAGAAGCCCCGGAGCTGCCGCAGGTGGCCCTCGGCCCCTATGTCCGGGCCATGTTGAGCGAAGAGTCGTCACTCGACACGAACGAAGTGGTACGAGCCCGCGAGATGGTCGTGTCGTACGTTCCCGAGTTCCGGGACGGAGCGCGGGACCTTGAACGGGCCGTCGGCGATACCGCCTGTGCCCCCGATCACGGAATCATCTACCTCTTCACGATGGTGGGGCGGGGACCGATCAAAGAAGAGTCGAATGATGTTCCGACTCAAGTCTCATTACTCATTGCCGATCAGATCATCAGTGCCGTTGGCGAACAAACACTCCCACCCACGATCGCACCGGTGAAGGTGGCGAAAGTTGTCCAGCCACCCAACCGGATCAATTCGGTCTCGGCCAGTATCGATGGAGACCAGATGGGAACCACAGCCACGCTGGTCGATGTGGGAAAACTGGCAGAAGCCCACTACTACTCTCGGTATCACGAAGTTCTGGCGATGGCTGTCGCTCGCCGGACAATCAAGAAGGCGGCTGTCTATCTCGCCAAAGAGAAGGTCCAGGCTCAGTCCAACCCGTTCGCCGATTTCGCCCTGACCGTTGGTGGTATTGCGTGGGAAGCAAGCGAAGCGGCCGATACACGCGGCTGGAGCCTGCTCCCTGAGAAAATCCAGGTGTTGCGGATGGAAGTCCCCGTCGGGACCCGAACACTCAAGCTGCAGGCAGCTGACTCGCAGGGGCCATTTGGGGCTCCCGAAATTGTTTCAATTGAGGTTCAGGAACAGCGGAACACGTATGTACTGGCCAACCTGCCTGATGACCATGTCGTTGGCCAGGTCCTCGTCAGCAGCCAGTACACGGAATAAAGAATCGACGAGAGCGGAAGAGCTATCGTCCGCGCCCGGTGGTCGAAATGCCGAACACCGGCCCGAGGAACCAGATCGTCGCTGCGGACACAAACACGATTCCGATCAGATCGAGAAACAGTCCGTACTTGAGCATTGATCGCACCGGCACGCGTCCGGTTCCAATCACTATCGCGTTGGGCGGTGTCCCGACCGGCATCATAAACCCACAGCTAGCCGAAATCGTCGCAGGGATCAGCAACAACCGGGGGTCGATGTTGAGGCCCACAGCGGTGGCTCCCAGAACCGGGAGCAGAGTATTCGCAGTCGCCACGTTCGATGTGAATTCGGTCATCAGCGTGAGCGTCGCACAAACACCGACGATCAGTACCCATGTCGGTGCCCCCTGCATGTGCTGCGCAAAGTAGGTCCCGATCCATTCGGAGAGCCGGGTCTCCTTAAACGCGTCGGCCATGGCGAATCCGCCGCCGAACAGCAGCAGGACACCCCAGGGAATCTTCTTCTCGACCAGATCCCAGGTCGCGAGTCGCGGGGTGTTCCCGTCTTTGTTTCGGTCACCCGGCAACAGGAACAGCAGCAGCGCCATTGTCATTGCGACTGTCGCCTCATCGAGCATCTTGGAGAGGTCTTTGACGACTTCGACTCCGCACGCCCTTAAACCCGTTTCAAACATCTGCGGCCAGCTCGGGATCTTCACGGGGCCGATCTCCAGCGGCTGAGCCAGTATCCACAACCCCGCTGTGATGAGGAACACGATCAGGACGTTTCGCTCGCCCGTCCGCATCGACCCGAGTTCTCGCAGCTGGTCGCGGAAGAACTGCCGACCGATCCGCTCGACGCCGGGGAGTTCGGGCAAGCGCCAGGTCATGACCCAGCCGACCGCCGCCAGCATCAGCAGGCTGAGTGGGACACACAGGATCATCCACTGACTCGATGAAATCGGCGCGTACCCCTGCGGCACAAACTCTTTCTCCCAGTAGCCGCGCAAGACCGGATTCGTCGGCGTTCCCACCATCGTGGCAAAGCCTCCACAGCTTGCGGCATAGGCGATGCCGAGCAGGACCGCGATTGTCAGCGGCTTCAGCTTCTCAGTGACTTCTTCGCGCGTCATCACCCCAGCAGCCACAAGTGAATCGGCCAGGGTATCAAGTAAGGCCAACGCGATGGGCAGCATCAGCAGAGTGGTGGCTGTGTTGCTGATCCACATCGAGATCAGCGCCGTCGCCAAGAGAAAGCCGAAGACGATCTGGCGCGGTTGGCTACCGATGCGACTGATGATGTGGAGCGAAATCCGGCGGTGGAGCCCCTGCCCCTCGATCGCCAGCGCGATGATGAACCCGCCCAGGTACAAAAACACATTCGAGTCCGCATAGGCTAGACAGACCTTCTTCGCCCCGGCGATCCCCAGCAGAGGATAAGCGGCCAGCGGAATCAGACTCACAGCCGGGATATTGTCGGGCAAAGCGATCCACAAAATCGCCATCACGACCGACACCGCAGCTGTCCGCTGAGCAGCGATTGGCAGCCCCTCGGGTGCGGGAAGAAGTGACAGAACAACCCCGATCAGGATTGCCCCCAGTGTGGCCCAGGTTGTGGCGGAGATGCGGTTCAAGGAGAGTCTTTCATTCGTACTGGCTCCCAACTCAGAACAGCAGGACAGACATTCCTGTCTGCCCCGAACTACCAACATCTCATCAGTTCAGGCGACTGAGATCAGACGACTAGTTAGATGTAATCCGTTCATGGGCCAGCAGCCCCGTGACAAGCGCCGTCAGCTTCGGCTCGGCGGCGTTGGCGACGGCGATGATCTCTGCAACATTCGCAGGCTTGAGCGCGTCGGGCAGGCACATGTCGGTGACGACCGAGAGGCCCACGGTCCGCAGACCCGCATGGACAGCCACGATGACCTCGGGCACGGTCGACATGCCAACCACATCGGCTCCGACCTGCCGCAGGAACCGGTACTCGGCGCGCGTTTCGAGATTCGGTCCTGAGACGGCCACCATCACTCCCCGGTGGCAGGCAAAGTTCTCCCGCCGGGCGATCTCCAAGGCGACCTGCCCCAGCTGTCGGTCGTAGGGTTCGCTCATGTCGGGAAAACGTGGCCCCAACCGGTCATCGTTGATGCCAATCAGCGGGTTGGCTCCCATCAAATTAATGTGGTCGTCGATCACCATGATGTCACCCGTCGCGTAGAACGGGTTCATCCCTCCGACGGCGTTCGACACGATGAGCAGCTGGGCCCCGAGAGCTTTGATCACGCGAATTGGCAGCGTGACCTGCTTGAGCGGGTAACCCTCGTACATGTGGACCCGGCCTTCCATCGCCATCACGGACAGGCCTTCGAGCTTTCCGCAGACCAGTCTCCCCTTGTGGCTGACGGCGGTCGACTTGGGAAAGTGCGGGATCGACTCGTAATCGATCGAGGCCTCAACCTCTATCTTCTTGACCAGCGATCCCAGCCCCGTTCCCAGCACGATTCCGGCATGGGGAGTGGAGGACCATTGCTGGCGAATGTATTGGCAGGCGTCCTGGATCTTGTCGTACAGGTCAAGCACGTCGGGGTTCCTCGGGGTGATGACAGTCTGAAAGCGTGACCATACCCACGTCGGAATCGTCCGACAACTCGGCAGGCATCATCCTCAGCGAGCGTCAGATGTCAGTCTGCCATGAATGGGCGGACGATTCCTTGTCTGTCACTGTGTTCTTTGGCGACTCACGTGATGTGAGTTACCCACCACCAGCTGTTGAGCAACGCCCGAAGTAGAATCCGGCTGACACCGGACGCTCGCCTTCATCCGAAAGATTCGGGACCAGTTCAAAAACCTTTGATCCGTGAGCGGGGTTTCGTCGTTATGCTATGCGTTAGCGGGAATTGTCAGTCGCCCCTTGCTCACCGACCAAACTCGGAGCCCATCGTGAAACACCTCGCTCTGCTGATCTCTGCCGCTTTGATACTTCCCGGTCTGACCGTCTATGGTGAGGAAGTCCTGCCTAACGCAGCAGCAACCGCCACCGAAACTCCGGCTGCTCCGGCGAACGATGCTGCAACAACCTCTGAGAACGCTGCACCCGTTCCGGCAGCCACCACCCCCGAGTCAGGTATCTCCACCGAGGGCGCCAAGCAACAAGTCAAAGAAATTGCCGAGAAGGTCGACAAGAACGAACAGGCCCAGGAGGTCAGCGCAGGTATTCTCAAACAAATCTACATGCTGGCCGAACGGATGGAATCGCCCATGTTTCACTGGGCGGCGTTTGCCCTGATGGTGACTGGAGTCGTCAGCTTTGCCCTTCAGCTTGTCCTCGGAAAACTGCTGGTTCTGTCGAAAATGAGCATCAGCCTCACAGAAATCCTGTCAGATACCATGGGGCTGGCGATCAGCTTGGTCGGTCTGGTCCTCACAACCCAGGCTGCAGCCCAGAACTCGACCTTCACCACCAGCCCCGCAGCTGTGCTGTCGGCGACGGGAGCGGGTGCACTGCTCGGATTTTTCTTCTTCAAATGGGGAACGTCCCAGGAACTGGCAGCTGCAGATGGCCGGAAGGCACAGCCAAAATCAGTGCCTTCCAAGTCATAAACCGGCTTTCAACACCAGGAAATGGAGACGAATCGCCGGGCCGCTGTGTCCGGTGATTTTGAGAACCTGACTCCCGACTCTTGCCCCCGCTCTGATTGTCGCGGACGATACGGGATGATTCGTGGCTTTCTCTGGTGGACCTTCCGTGACATTTCGACCTTCAAACCGACCTTTTCGCCCTCGTGAGGGAAGCCCGCGCGAGGGAGCGTCGCGGCCCCAGCCGAAGTTTCCATTGTCGCCGGAATTCACCGCTCAGCGTCCACTGACCCACACGGGACCACTGGCCACGGTAACCGCCAAGAGTTCGACCGGGGCGACGACCCTCTTCCGCCGTCGGCTCGCAGAGATTCCGCAAGCGGCCAAGCATGGCGACCTGGTAGCGATCGGCCTGGAAGGAGAAGGCATCTGGGCCTACGGACTGATCAATCCCCGGGCGGAAGCGACGGTCCGGGTCCTTTCACGGGAAGCAACCCCGCCCAATGCCGATTGGTGGCGAACCCAGGTTCGCCAGGCTGTCGACTTGCGACGGATGCTCGGCCTGGATGCTGTATCAAATGCGTATCGAGTCATTCACGCCGAAGGGGATGGAATCCCGGGGCTGGTCGCGGATCGATACGGAGACCTGATCGCGATCGAGGCGTTTACTCTGGCCATGTACCAACGCTCCGAAGCACTGGCCCAGTTGCTCTGCGAGGAACTCGGCGTGAAACAGTGGGTCGTTCATCCCGGCCCACGAACTCTGGAGCAGGAGGGGTTCAGTGCCGATGCGTTCGGGGCTCAGGGCGTCCGCGACCGCATCGTTGTCGAAGAGCATGGTTTGAAGTTTGAAGTCGATCTGGCTGGCGGGCACAAGACAGGATTTTTCTGCGATCAACGAGACAACCGCGACCAGCTGGTCCAGTTCTGTCGCGGCAAGCGCGTGCTGGACCTGTGCTGTTACTCAGGTGGCTTTTCAATCTCGGCCAAGGTGCGTGGTCAGGCTCAGGATGTCATTGGTGTCGACCTTGATGAGAAGGCCGTCGAGCAGGCCCGCCGCAACTCCCGGCTGAATCGCGAGAACATCAAGTTCGTGCACGCCGATGCATTTCCATGGCTGCGTGATGCGATCCGTAACGGGAAGAAATTCGATGTGGTGGTCGTCGACCCGCCGCGATTCATCTCCTCACAGGAGGAGATCGAAGAAGGTCGCAGCCGCTATTTCGATCTCAACCGTCTGGCCATGCAAGTCGTAGCCCCGGGTGGGCTGGTCGTCACCTGCAGCTGTAGCGGGTTGCTCGGCGTCGAAGACTTTTCACGGCTGATGATCGGAGCGATCCCGCCTGGTCGGTCGGGTCAGATTCTCTACCGTACTGGAGCTGGCCCCGATCATCCGGTGGCATCGAACTGTTCTGAGACCGAATATCTCAAGGCTCTCTGGATGCGGGTGAATTAACACCACTGGACAAGTCGGTGACCCATCCATGACGACCCTGGCGTGACCAGCTACAATCCGATCTCTTTGCTATCTGGCTTGTGGCACTCTCGAGCCGGCGGCACTCCCTCAGGACTGAGATCTTCATGGCCACGATCACACCGGAAACACTTCTCGAACAACTTCACTGGCGATACGCCACCAAACAATTCGACGCCCAGCGCAAGATCCCGGCTCAAGTATGGAGTGCCCTGGAGCAATCTCTGATCCTGACCCCTTCGTCCTATGGCATGCAGCCGTGGAAGTTCGTCGTGCTGAACAAGGATGCAGAATTGCGGGAACGTCTCGTCAGCTGTTCCTGGGGCCAACGCCAGGTCGCTGACAGCTCGCACTATGTGGTCTTCACTGTGCGGACCGAGATCACCGAACAGGATGTCGACACTTACATGGACTCGATTGCCGCAACGCGGCAGATCGACAAGTCAGCTGTCGAACCACTGAAGAAGATGATCGAAAGCGGCATCGTCCGTGGGTTGAACGCCACACAACAGCAAGAGTGGGCCAGCCGGCAGGCTTACATCGCACTCGGTAATTTCATGACCAGTGCCGCACTGCTGGGGATTGATACCTGCCCCATGGAAGGCCTGGATCCCGCCAAATACGACGAGGTTCTCGGCCTTAAAGGGAGCGGATATGCGACCTGTGTGGCGTGCGCTGCAGGTTACCGCGCCGCCTCTGACAAATACTCGCAACTCGCCAAGGTCCGATACACTGCTCAACAAGTGGTTGAGAACCGATAACCGTTGCAAAAATCCACAGTGGCCCGGGCTTCATTCGACGGGCTGACTCGCCCTTCGACTTCGAAGCAATTTGCTTGAACGAGGGCTGAGATGCCCGTCGAATGCAGCCTGTGATTACTTGGCGTTCGTCGGTATCAACTTGGCAGTATCGATCCGGCTCGGCGTCCGCGCAACGATTGGAGCGGGAGCATCGTCCTTCTGGATCTCGGATCGGACGACACGATGCGATTTAGGAGCATCGATGCACAGTCGGACGCGATTGCCTTGGATCTGTGACACCTTGATGGTGATTTCACCATCGATCACCAAGGACTCACCAATTTTTCTTGTCAAAACCAACATGATCACCCTCCCTGTTTGAAGTTGTTCTCTTTCAAAGAGTCCAACCCGATGTTGTTTCGGCGGAATCCACTTCCCGCCGGGGTCAAGTACGCAAGTCAGACTTGACTCTCAACATTCATTTCTATAGCGAAATGCAGAAAATTCAAGAACTCGTTTCTGGCCAAGCGCGCACTAAACACGCAAACACATACTCAAAAACGACTTACAAACTTCAGGAATCCAGTTTCCGACTTTTTGGACACCTGACCGGACCGTTTAAACGATGATTCTCACTTGAAAATCGCAACGCTGTTCATGAACGGGTCACGAAGCACTTCAACGAGTCGTAAGGCTCGCGGGGGGCAATTTCCCTCCTCTGTCACCGTGAGGATTCCGATCGGAGCAGTCGTTTTCGTTCTTTCTTGGAGAGACTCTTCCACCGCTCAGGGGAATAGCCTTCGGGAATCGAGCTGGAAGCGCTCTCGGATTCAGATTCGGCAACAGGCAATGTCTCGTTGTCACCGAACTCCGTCAGGTCTTCCCGTTGCGAGACGGCGCTTTCAGTAATCTCAAAGTGCGGCGGTGGAATTGGCTGAGGCGGGTGCACGTGCAATGGCTGTAGCACACTCGAGTCAGCTGCGGCCTGATCCCTAGACGGCTGGTTGATCGGGCGGAGGTTCACCGCCTTCGTGACAGGCGACTCTTCGACCAACGGTTCCGTCGATTTGCCGATCGCCGAGGAACGACGTTTCGAAGCCACCGAGGTCTTCACTGCGGGACGCTGCTCGGCGATGGTGTTCGAAGTGGTTTCTTTCGATCCTGTTCTGGTCGCTTTCGCAGCGGCCCGTTTGGCACGTTGAATCTGCCACTCTTCGTTTGCCATTAACGCCACATGTCGGGCAAAGGCTTTCACTCGAACTTCCCAGCGACTCGGTTGTCGTGGCTGCAGAGACTCACGCGAAGCCTCATTCGTCACATATGTCACGAACCGGGCGTGAATGAGCAGCGATGACGCAAACACCGTCGGCCACAAGGCGCACAGCGCCTCACTGATCGGAGAAACCCACAGCGTGGGCCAGACCAGCGAACCCACCAGCATATTGAGCCCCGCCATCACAGCCACGATTCGGCTCGCCCGCACCCATTGCCGACTCACTGAGCGAAACGGCATGTCTCGTCGCATCAGGTGGAACGCCGACAACAACAAGGTCGTGGCAGGCACCATCCAGCAGACTGTCTCGGCTTCCAGCCAGACCAGATTCGATCCACCGGCGAGAGAGTTTGCCCAGCGCTCGTGAAACCGGGTGACTGTCGCGACACAGAAGATCGAACAGACTGCTCCCACCCAGAACCAGACCCGGTATCGTCCGGAGAAATCCTTACGGCTGCGCGACCGCCTCCACAGGATCAAAAACGAAAGCTGAGAACAGGTCAGCAGGACCGTCGAGTTAAAGAACCTCAACA
>QWOR01000156.1 GCA_003669575.1 Planctomycetota bacterium
AATTCGCGGATTCTGATCTACGGAGGACAAGGGAAAGACAATATCTCGTTGCCCACATCGAGTCCGCTGCCTGCCATGGTGGACGGTGGTCCCGGAAATGATTCGTTGTGGGGCGGTAACGGAAATGACTTGCTTCTGGGGGGCAATGATGATGACGAGATCTATGCCCGTGGCGGTTTAGATACCGTCTATGGTGGTCAAGGAAACGACACCATCATTGGAGACGCAAGGACCCACGTGATGTTCGGCGAGGACGGCAACGACAAGATCACCGGACACGGCATTCTTGTTGGAGGTATAGGCCTAGACACTCTAAGAGCCACCGGATCGCGAAATGTCCTGATTGGTGGAGAGGGTGCAGACCAGCTGTCGGCAGCGCGCGGTGGGGATCTCCTGATCGGGGGGACGACGAACTTCGACACGAACAGCACAGCCCTCCAGGCGATTCTCGCGGAGTGGAGCGCCGCCATTGCGGTGAACACTCGCATCGCTCATTTGACGGGATCTCAATCAGGTGGCCTGAATGGTTCCTTCTACCTGGTGAGTGATGCCGTCCGTCCCGGAACCGTGCATAATGATTTCGCGGTCGACACGGTCATCAACACGTTTGCCGAAGATTGGCTGTTGCTGTTCTCTGGTGATCGCCGGTCCAGCTTGGCGGGGATTCTGAATCACTCGTGAGGTGCATGAAGGGGAAGCCAGAAGCATTGATGATGCTTCTGGTGAACTCTTGCTTTCGCTGTTGGCAAACAAACCACTCCACAAAGCAGGGACGGTCTGTTTTTCATTTGAAGTCAGCGTTTATCCGGCTGTCGTGACCAGACTTGGGGAGGTGGGACGTAGCCGGTGATCTTACTCGAATTTTTGACCCATTGGATGGTGATTTGGTCATCCCGATTTCGTGTCAATAAGCCCTTAGCCTTCCTCGAAGAAGGGATAATCAGAAGTCCGCCAGTAATTGGATGCGCTTTACGGCGAATGAACTCTGTAATTGATTCATTAGAATCCCAGATGATATCAATCTGCCCATTTGTGATGCTCCAACGACCAATGATCTCCGCACCTGGAGGGACATTCACAAGTGATTCGGGAAGTGTCGCGGGATGGGGAGCTGTCACGACCGATAATTCGCCCGAGTCTATGGCTGGTCAGGTGATTCTGATTGGGAATAGTGCACCCTTCGGGAATGCTAGACGGATGTTATGCTTGGTCCAAAGTCGTAAGCGAACTTCATGGTCCGGCTTGAACTCCATTTCGCGAATCAGCGTTGATAGCGTTTCCTCTTTCGGAACGTTTCGTTTCTCGGACTCGATCGCGACCCAGCGCCCGAGATATGACTCTTCCTCGGAGGAGAGGAGGCTGGACCACCAGACCGATCCCCAGATGGCAGTCATAATAGCTGCGAAAACAATCAAAAACGTCTTGGTTCGCCAGTGCTGCGGTTGTTGTTGGGAGGGATCCGTCTTCGAGAGCGGTTTATCCAATGGGACATTTGGCTCGCGAACTCCGGACGTCATATTACACCCCCAAGTTGCACAACTCTGCCAATTCTAAGCAGAGTTCGGCGCAATGAGGATGTCCATTGACGAGACCGCTCGAATAGATTTACGCCGAAAGCTTCTGGCGGGACGTGTACAGGTTGATTTTGTTGTACAGCGTCTTGAGGGCGATGCCGAGTTCAGCAGCAACGGCAGGCTTGTCCCCTTTGTACTTGTCGAGGGTCTGGATGATGACCTCTTCCTCGATCTGGTCGAGTGTGAGGGCCTGGGCGAAATTCGTGACCAGGAACGGACGCGTCTGAGCCCGCGACGCCTTGCCACCCACGCTGGTCGGGAGATCTTCCGCGTGGATTGTCTTACCGTCCGACAAAATCACGGCGTGCTCAATGGCATTCGCCAGTTCGCGGACGTTGCCTGGCCAGTCGTGCGCCCGTAACAGCGAGATCGTTTCTGGAGCGAGGATATCCTCGGAAACTTCCATTCGCTTCATGTGCCGGGCCACAAGCGTGCGGGCCAGGGCTGGAATGTCTTCCTTCCGCTCACGCAAAGGAGGCAGACGGATCTCGAATGTATTCACGCGGAAGAAGAGATCCTCGCGGAAGCCGCCCTCGGCCACCATCTCCTGCAGGCTGCGATTCGTGGCACAGACGATGCGGACATCGACGTGCAGTGTCTCATTGTCGCCCACGCGGCGCAGCTCGCCCGATTCGAGGAAGCGGAGCAGCTTGACCTGCATGTGCTTGTCGAGTTCGCCCAGTTCGTCGAGGAACAGCGTCCCTCCCTTGGCGATTTCAATCAGGCCCTTGCGAGCCGTATCCGCACCCGTGAACGCCCCCTTCTTATGACCGAAGAGTTCGCTCTCGACGAGGTGTTCGGGGAGGGCTCCGCAATTCACCGCTACGAACGGCATGTGAGAGCGGTTGCTGACTTCGTGGATGCGGCGGGCGACGAGTTCTTTACCCGTTCCCGTTTCGCCGAGGACCAGGACGTTGGAGTCGGTCGGACCGATTTTCTGAATCAGCGTTTTCACACGGTTCATCGACTGCGTTTCGCCGACGATGTCGGTCGTGCCGCGGACGGATTTGAGTTCCGACTGCAGGGCCAGCGTGCAGTTCCGTAGCCGGTGCTTCTCCACAACACGGTTCACAGCCGTTGAGATTGTGGTCAGGTTCGCGGGCTTGGGGACGAAGTCGAAGGCACCCAGATGGAGGGCCTTGATCACTTCCGGCATGCTGCCGTGCCCGGTCGAAATGATGAAGTCAGTGTCAGGAGCCACCTTTTTCAGGTGCTCGATCACGCCCCAACCGTCGACGTTGGGCATCTTCAGGTCGATGATGGCGCAATCGTACATATGCTCATCAAGGAGCGCATTTGCAGCTGCGCCGTCCTCGGCGACGGTGACTTCGTGTCCCTGCTTCTGCAGTTCGTTCTTGATGACCAGACGGAGTCCGGGTTCATCATCCACGAACAGGATGCGAAGAGAATAGGTACTCGGGTTGCTCACTGTGTCACTCCCTGACGTCCGCGCCGACATCCTTGTCGACGCCACCGAATGGGGTTCGGCAGAATCGGCCACACGTTGTGGAGCGGGTTGATAACAGAAACTCGCAAAACAGAGCAACAGGAGTCGGCACGATTCGCAGCGGGAGAATCCGGCGTTACTGGATGGTCAATAATTGAACGCAAGATCCTGTGAATTCAGGGGATCGTAAGGTTTTGCAGAGGGACACAGATGTCACGGATTTAAGCATCGGTCAGCAGGATCTTCCGGGAAGTTGCGAGTAGCTGGTGATCTGAGTGCCATTAGGAATGCACCTTGTACTCTCACTGCCTGATCTGTGTTCATCCTTAGAATCTGTGTCCACATATCCATCAGGCAGGCCCTGAGTCCTTGTGACGGCCATGTTCGATGGGGATGTCAGCAGACCGCTCCGCGACTTGCGAACTTGATGCGATCCGGGAAGATGATTGGTGGCGCGACTTTTCACTCGCCACACTGCATTCCGACGGATGATCCCGAGTGAGTACCCCTGCTGAGCGATTGCAACAGTTATTCTCTCCTGGCGAGTTCGCCAGCGCGATCGATGAGGCCGCAGCGCAGCTGAAGGCCCATTTTGAACAGGTGCTCTCCGGGCAGGGACCGGTACAAAACTGGTCGCATCCCCTGGAAAAGATTGAGCGAGCCCGCCAGCGGCTCGACGAGGCTCCGGTGGACGCTCTCCCGACGCTCGACCGTATACGCTCGCTGATTGAGGAGTGCTTGCAGAACAGCCAGAACCTGCACCACTCGCACTATATCGGCCATCAGGTCCCTGGCCCACTCCCTCTGGCAGGCGTTTTCGATGCCATCGGAACGATCACGAACCAGGTGATGGCGGTGTATGAGATGGGCCCATGGGCCACCGCGATGGAGCGGGCGTTGATCGAGCGTCTGGGAGGGGTGATCGGGTTGCCCAAGGGGGAGTTCGCAGGGCTGATTACCAGTGGCGGATCCATCGCAAATCTGACTGCGCTGTTGACCGCCCGTAACGTCGTGCATGGGGATAGCTGGAAGGAGGGTATGGCGGCCCTGACCCACCCTCCGGTCCTGCTGGTCCAGGAGGACGCTCACTATTGCATTGCCCGTTCGGCCGGGATTCTGGGGATGGGGACGAATCAGGTCATCCGCATCGGACTCGATGACCAGCGCCGAATGTGCCCCAAAGCTCTGGAGGCTGAGCTCGCATCACTCAGCTCGCGCGGTATTCCAGTTACAGCTGTGGTCGCATGTGCCTGCGCGACACCGATCGGCGCGTTTGATCCGCTGGACGAGATCGCCGATCTGTGCGAACGGTACGGTGTGTGGTTCCATGTCGACGCAGCCCACGGAGCCGCAGCTGCTTTTAGCGAGAAGTACCGCCATCTGGTGCAGGGATTAGGCCGGGCTGACAGCCTGATTTGCGACGCCCATAAGATGATGCATGTGCCTGCACTCTGCGCATTTGTGTTCTACAAACAGGCGAAGCATCGGTTCGCGGCCTTTCAGCAGGACGCGCCGTACCTGTTTGATCCATCCGCTCCGGGCATGGCCGACTTCGACTGTGGATTGATGACGATGGAGTGCACGAAACGGGCGGCGTCTTTCGGATTATGGGGTGTCTGGAGTACGTATGGTCCAGGTGTCTTTGCCGATCTCGTCGACGCAACATTCGGACTGGCTGTTGAAGCCTGGCAACTGATCGAGTCACAAGTTGACTTCGAGGCCCCTTACCGCCCGCAGTGCAACATCCTGGTTTACCGCTACCTGCCGCTTGGGGCAGACATCAGCGGTGCGAACGATATGAATCGGGAAATCCGTCGCAGGCTGATCGAATCGGGCGACTTTTATGTTTCACAGACAACGATTGGCGGCGTGGCGTATTTGCGAATGACGGTGATCAATCCGCTCACCACGATTGAGACGATCGCCCACCTGATCGAAAAGATCCGTCAAATTAGTCAGGCAGTATCGGCCAGCGTTTCCGCCTGATCGGATCAGTCGTGGATAATTCCGAGCCATGTGGAAATGCAATGGAATTGAGAAGCGAGGAAGGAAGCCACTTCCCGTTCTGACGTGGGTGACTTAGACTTTCCGCTGTTGGGGGTGTGCGACTTTGCCCTACGGGGCGAGCGATGCACATGGCCTCAACGCCAACCAGCGGAATAGCTAGCCACTGAAACAAGGGGACACCCGTGCAGATTCAGATCGCCTGTCGACATGGACATATTCGTGACGAAGTTCGAGAGGTCATTACGCAGAAATCTGCAAAACTCCTCACGTATTTCGAGCGGGTCACAGCCATTGTGGTCACCATCGATCTCAAGGTCGCGGACCATGTGAAGGTGGAAATCCAAGTCGACGCCGAGCATAAGCACGACTTTGTGGCCTCGCACGAAGCTGCGGACGTGGTAGCAGCGTTTGATCAGGCCCTGCACAAGATGGAGCACCAGATCACGAAGTACAAGGAGAAGGTGCAGGATCACCGTCGCGATCTTCCGTTAAACGAATACGCGAAGGATGATGCGACGGCCTAATTGGAACAGAACTGGAAATGCGGGCGATTTTCGCTGTCTGAATATTGGCGGCAGGGTCGAATCGGCCCTAAGATGTTGTTTTCGTCGAGGGTTCAATCCGGGCTGTCAGATCTCGCGGGGGGTCTACGGGCCGGTTGAACAGGTCCCTGTCGGTGTTGTAACGGAACTCGTTCTCCGACTTGGGTTTCGAGTGAGGATTGGCGATGAAACTGACGGATATCGTGGCGGCTGATGCCGTGATCACAGATCTGAAGGCCACGAACAAAGAAGAGGCCATTCGCGAGATCGTGAATTCTCTGCGTCTGGCCGGCAAGGTGGCTGCGGAACATACAGACGCGATCATTTCTGCGATCATGAAGCGAGAAGAGCTGGGCTCCACCGGGATTGGCCGCGGTGTCGCAGTTCCTCATACCAAGCATACTTCCGTCGATTCGATCGTTGCCACGGTGGCACTTTCGGTCAATGGCCTGGATTTTGCAGCACTCGATGGCGAAGACGTGCACATCATCTTCCTGCTGATCTCTCCTCCGGACCGTCCGGGCGAGCATCTGCGGGGGCTGGAGACGATCACTCGTCACCTGAAGAGCGACGACTTCTGCAGCTTCCTGCGGCAGTCGAAGACACCTGAGCAGGTCATCGATCTGCTCAAGGAGGGAGATGAGAAGCAGTTTTGATCCCGAACCCACATCGGGTTCCCTTGTCTTTCTGTGATGAAACGGGTGCATTTCGCACCGCAAGTTTGACTCCCGGGCTCACGGTAGCGTGCGGCTCAGGAGATCACGGACAAGAAAGAGCAAGGGGAATTTCGTGTTGACCTTCGTCAGAGGAGAGAAGCCAGCCATGCCAGTTGCCACAGGCTCGGACTCCTTGGAAATGAACAACAGCAACCACATCCCGACTGAGCCCTCTCTGGTTCGCCGGGAAGTGCTTGTGAAAAATGCCAACGGGTTGCATTTGTTGCCCTGTTCACTCATTGCACGAACGGTCAAAGAATTCGACGGAACAGTCAAACTGTTTCGCGGATCCCAGTCGGCAAACGCGAAGTCAATCATGGACGTGATCCAGCTCGGTGCGGTGTGCGGCACGGAACTCGTGATTGAGGTCGAAGGGCATGGAGCGAGCGAGTTAATGGATCGCCTGGAGCAACTGTTCGCGGACGAGTTCATGACCGACCGTTGATTCGTGAAGCCGGTCAAGTGAGGGCCGGTTCCCTAGGCCCTCTCGGAGACTGGCTCTCCGCTGTTGCCGGAGAGACTGATGCTGGTGAAACGTGGGATCGCGGTCAGTCCGGGTGTGGCGAGTGCGCCTGCTCTGGTTCTTGGCCGCGATTTGCTTCAGTTCTCTCGGAAGTCGATCCGCCCCGATGCCGTTGATCGCGAGATTGGCCGCTTCCGTCAGGCCGTCTCTGACACTTGTGCCGAGATCGCCACACACGCCGATGAGGCCAGTGCCCGGCTGGGTGATAAATATGGAGCCATTTTCCAGGCTCACATGGAGCTGGCACAGGATCCGCTCCTTCTCGCCGAAGTCGAGCAGTTAATCGTCAAACAGCTGTGGTCGCCAGAACTGGCCGTGCAAACTGTTCTGCAGAAGCAGGCCCGCACGCTCGAAGCACTCGACAACCCTTACTTAAAAGAGCGGGCTGTCGACCTCAACGATCTGGAGCGGGGACTGCTGCGACACCTGTCCGGGAAAGATACCAATCAATCTCTGGTGCTGACCGAGCCGGTGATCATTCTGGCCCACAATCTGACTCCGAGTCAGACCGCCAGACTGGATCCCAAATTCGTCAAGGCCTTCGCCACTGAAGTCGGCGGCCCCACCAGCCACACTGCCATTCTTGCGGGGGCTCTCGAAATTCCAGCAGTGGTCGGCCTCGGGAGCTTCCTGCACCAGGTCTCGGGAGGCGAAGTCGTCATCGTCGATGGCGACGAAGGCAACGTGATCATCGCTCCCGATGAGGCCGCACTGAAAGCCTCGGAGAAGTCTGCCAGATCCCAGAAGTCCAAAGATCTGCGGCTGAAAAAGCTCAGCGAGAAGGACTGCTACACCGCCGATAACGTTCGCATTGCGGTCTACGGCAACATCGAATTCCCTCACGAGGCTCTCCATTGTCGCGAGCGTGGGGCAGAGGGAATCGGCCTCTACCGGACAGAGTTCCTCTACATGAACCGGGAGGATGAGCCCTCGGAAGAGGACCATTACAACGCCTATCTGGAGGTGGTGCAGACTTTCCCGGACCGCCCGGTCGTGATCCGGACTCTCGATCTCGGTGCCGACAAGGTTCCGGGAATGATGGAAAGCGTCTTCAGCGACTTCACGAATCCCGAACTGGGGCTTCGGAGTATCCGCGTCAGCCTGCACGACAAAGAGCGGTTCAAAAAGCAGCTGCGGGCGATCCTGCGGGCTGCGGTTCACGGGGATATCCGGGTGATGTTCCCGCTGATTTCCTCGCTGAGCGAGCTGCGTGAGGCCAAAAGCGTACTCCGTGACGTCGCGGAGGACCTGCTGGAAGAGCAGATCACCCACCGGGCCGATATTCCGGTCGGCATGATGGTCGAAGTTCCATCGGCGGCCCTGATGGCTTCGGAGTTTGCCAAAGAGGTGTCTTTCTTCTCCATCGGCACGAACGACCTGATTCAGTATACTCTGGCAGCTGATCGTTCCGATCCAGCGGTCGCGCGGTACTACAACTCCGCCGATCCGGCGATCCTCCGAACGATCAAGATGGTGGCTGAAGCTGCGGCGAAGGCCAAGATTGGCGTGACAATCTGTGGTCAGATGTGCTCTGATCCTCGATTCGTCCCGCTGTTTCTGGGTTTGGGGATTGAACGCCTGAGCGTTACCCCTCAGGCCATCCCGGAGATCAAAGACCTCATTCGACATCTGACCACCCGCAAGGCGTGGGAAATTGCCGTCCAAGCGTCCGAGATGGACCTGGCTCGTGAAATCGACCAGTTCCTTCTCGGCGAAGTGAAAAAAATGTTGGCTACCGGTGACGAGGAAGAGTGAACCTTCTGGTTCACGACGCCTTTCACTGTGCCATTCTGGATTCAGTGTTTGCGAACAAAGTGCTCGTCAAAGAAATCAGCGTGAATCAAATCCCCCCTTCACTCGCCCTCTCCTTCGCCGGTTGTTTGCCAACCTGGCCGGGGAACGGCGCGGGGAAACGGGAGCTTCCGCTGATCACGAGCTGGTTGCAGAGTTCCCCTCATCAAGAGCTGCTGCTTCCCGATAATGTTTCAGTACGCCATGGGTCATGGGCTGAAACATCTGCGGACTTCATCCGACCGACTGCGGTTTTTTGCAGTCATTTTGTCGTGAATCCACAGCGGGAAGCGCTCCGGGAAATTCCACCAGCTGGGTGTCCTGTCCTCGCTCTCCGAATTGCGGAGCATCGAGGCTCGGAGTCGGTGATGCCGTGGCATGATGTTCGCCTTTCCCCTCGAAAGGCCACTCATGAAAAAAGAGATGTTGATCAACGTGATCCAGCCGGAAGAATGCCGGATCGCCATCGTGGAAGACGGTGTTCTCGAGGAGCTCTATGTTGAACGCTCCAGCCAGGAACTGATCGTCGGGAACATTTACAAGGGCCGTGTGGTCAACATCGAGTCGAGCATCCAGGCGGTGTTCGTCGACTTTGGCATCGGCCGCAATGGCTTTCTCCACGTCAGTGACGTGGAACATCAGTATTACAAGCACCTCGTTCCCGAACAGGAACGTTCGGGGCGTGGACGCGAAAAAATCAACGAGCGCAGCGTCCGCAACAAGCCGCCGATCCAGGATATCTTCCAGCGCGGCAGCGAAGTCCTGATCCAGGTCATCAAGGAAGGGATCGGCACCAAGGGGCCCACTCTTTCGACCTATGTCAGCATCCCGGGCCGCTATCTGGTTCTGATGCCCGGCCTGCAGCGTCTGGGCGTCAGCCGTAAGATCGAGGACGAGGATGTCCGTCGCCGCCTGCGTCAGAGCCTGCGTGAAATCGTTCCACCAGAGGGCCTGGGCTTCATCGTCCGCACAGCTGGGGTTGATCGCTCCACGGCGGACCTGCATCGCGACATGAACTATCTGCTCCGTCTGTGGAAGACGCTCGTGAAGCGTCTGGAAAAGATGGAAGGCCCGGGGGTGATCTACGAAGAATCGGACATGATCACCCGGACGATCCGCGACATTTACACCGCGGACATCGAATCGATCCAGATCGACGAACCGGCTGCGCTCGACCGTGCTCGTGAGTTCATGAACGTCGTCATGCCCCGGCACGTCGACCGCATTCAGCTCTACGAGGGCCGAGAACCGATCTTCCAGAAGTACAAGATCGAAGAAGAAATCAGCCGTATCCAGAGCCGCCGGGTCCCACTCCCCGCCGGGGGATCGCTGGTCATCGACCAGACCGAGGCTCTGGTGGCGATCGACGTGAACAGCGGGAATTTCCGCAACGCCGATTCCGATGCCGAGAAGAATGCCTTCCAGGTCAACATGGCGGCTGCCAGTGAGATCGCCCGCCAAATCCGCCTGCGCGACCTCGGCGGCGTGATCGTGAATGACTTCATCGACATGCGGGACGAGAGGCACCGACGAGCCGTCGAACGCAAGCTGTGTGACTGCCTGGAACGCGACCGGGCCCGGACCAAGGTGCTGCGGATCAGCCCGTTCGGCCTGATCGAAATGACCCGCCAGCGGATTCGCCCGTCTCTGCGCCGCAGCATCTACGAAGACTGTCCTTGTTGCCGTGGGATCGGACAGGTGAAGACCACCGAAAGCATGGCGATCGAGGTGATGCGAGCCTTGATGACGAAGGCCAACCACCGCGATGTAGCACGCATTCAGGTCGAAGTTCAAACCCGGGTCGCGGAGTACCTGATCAACAAGAAACGTCGCGAGATCATCGACCTTGAAGAGAAGTACGACGTACTGGTGAACATTGTTCCAGCGGTGAACAGTGGACCCGATCACATGCAGATCAAGTGTTTGAACGACATCGGGGCGGAGGTCACAATTCTTCCTCCTGGAGACTCGTACAAAAAACGCTGATCTGCTACACTCTTCCGTTCCGTTTTAGTCCGATCTGGACTAATCTGGACCGCTGTTTACTCAATGCCTTGTGATGAAATGGCTTACGCTATTTCGGCAAGCTTCAGGGATCGACTGTGATGTTCGCGATTATTCAAACTGACGGCCGCCAGATCCGCGTTTCCGAGGGCGATCTGCTCGATATCGATCTGCGGGAATCGGGCAATGCGTCCGGAACCCTGACGTTCGATCAGATTCTCCTGGCCAACGCCGGAGATGCCAGCGTGATCGGTCGTCCGGTGATCGCCGGTGCGACTGTGACCGCCGAAATCATTGAGCCCCTGAAGAAGGGTGAAAAACTCGAAATCCAGAAGCTGCGTCGCCGTCACAATTCGCGTCGCCACACGGGTCACCGTCAGAAGTACACCCGCGTCAAGATCACCGGCATTTCGGTTCCTGGCCTGAAGAAGGCTGAGACCGCGACGAACGTCTAATTCGTTCGCAGTCGCTGAATTGAACATTCGATCCCTCCTGGATTCCAGGAGGGATTTTGCATTGAATCACCCTCCATTGCGGGTCGGTCGCGTTTGGACCACGACCCCGTCACACTGCAGCTTCGGGAGTGACGCAGATGAAATATGAACTCTTGATGCCGCGGCAGGTCGTCTTCGGGTGGGGGCGCCGGAGTGAAGTCGGAACACGCGCAGCTGGGCTCGGGAATCGAGTCTTCGTGGTCAGCGGGTCCCGATCGCTACGTGCATCGGGGATACTCGATACTCTCTTTCAATCACTACGTTCCGCTGGCCTCTCGGTTGTCGATCTGGGCACGATCTCGCGTGAACCCGAGGTTGAAGATGTCGACACGATGGTCCACCAGTTGAGAAGTCTCTGCGGGGGAGTGGCTGGCGATATCGTGCTGGCAATCGGAGGCGGGGCTGCCCTCGATCTTGGCAAGGCAATGGCCGCGATGGCGACGAACACGCGGAGCGACACGGTCCTTGACTCTCTGGAAGGCGTTGGCAAGGGCTACCAGATTACCGAGCGACCGCTGCCGCTGATCGCGATGCCGACCACCTCCGGGACCGGAAGCGAGGCCACTAAGAACGCGGTCATCTCGTCTCGGGCCGGGAAGTTCAAGAAGAGCCTCCGCTCTGACCAGATGGTGCCCCAGCTGGCGTTGATCGATCCAGAGCTGACTGTCACCTGCCCTCGCAATACGACAGCGTGGTCGGGGATGGATGCCATCACCCAGCTGATCGAAAGCCTGATCACCCCCAAATCAACGGAGATTACGCGGGCCTTGTCGAAGGAAGGCCTGCGAGTCGCGATTCCGGCCCTGCGCCGAGCCTGTGACGAACCCGAAAACCGTCCGGCACGCGAGGCGATGTCTCATGCGGCCTTCTTGTCGGGCGTGACCCTCGCCAATGCCGGATTGGGGATGGCCCATGGCGTGGCTGCGGCACTCGGAGTGAACTGCAATGTGGCTCATGGTCTCGCGTGTGCTGTGTTGCTCCCCACGGCTCTCCGGGTGAATCGCCAGGTCAGCGAAGCAGCTCTCGCCGATCTGGCCCCGCTGTTTGATACTCGCCAGTGGGCCACCACTTCTGCAGCTGCGGATTTCGTAGTCGAATCGATCGCCCAGTTGGGCCACGATCTGGGAGTTCCCGAACGCCTCCGTGAACTCGGGGTGCGAAAAGAACAGATCGCGGAGCTGGTCCCCACCTCGCGTGGTAACAGCATGAACGGCAACCCTCGCCCACTTTCAGATTCCGAACTGCAAGACATTCTGGAGGCGCTCTGGTGATTCTCGCAGCTGGATTAACGCCCGCCTGGCAGCAGATTCTGGTCTTCGACCGCTTCACGCGTGGCGAAGTGAACCGCGCCGCCGAGGCATGTGCATGTGCCTCGGGTAAGGTCATCAATGTCGGGCTGGCCCTCACCACTCTCGGAGCCCATGCCAAGACGCTGTCGGTCCTCGGTGGACGCGCGGGTACTCTCATCGAAGAAGAACTCCAGTCCCACGGCGTTTCCG
>QWOR01000190.1 GCA_003669575.1 Planctomycetota bacterium
CATTTCGCCGACGAGAAGAATCCTACACTGTCAGGCCCGGACTGCCGGTGAATTTCCACAAAGCGAGAGGTTGCCAGCGTCATTGCTGTCGGCCAGTCGACCTCGACCCACTCGCCGCGAGGTTCATCTGGCTGCCGCGCTCGGCCTTCGAGGACCTCACGACGCACGCGCGGACGACTCAAGCGGTCGGGATGGTGGATGTAGTCAAACCCATACCGCCCCTTCACACACAGATGCATTCCGTTCACCGGCGCATCCGGGTTCGATGTCACTCTGACCACGCGATCATCGATCACGTTCAGATCAAACTGACAGCCGACACCGCAGTACGCACACGTGGTTTTGACTTGACGATCAACCACTGGCAGGTCCAGGGCGATTCGATCCGACAACGCGCCGGTCGGGCAGTAGGCCACGCACGCTCCGCACCCTTCGCACCCCGCCTGTTCAAGAGTCTCTCCCGCCCCAGCTTCGATATGGGCTTCGTGGCCACGACTGGAGAGCCCCCACACAAACCGCCCCTGCACCTCGGAACAGGCCCTTACGCAGCGAGAGCAGAGGATGCACTGGTTCAAATCGACATGCAGAAACGGACTGGGGTCCGAATCGACCGGGTAGCGTGGAGCTTCGCCGTCCGGCGGAGTCACCTCATATTCGGCCAGCAAGCGATCGAACTCGGTCTGCGGCCGCGAGGAGTCATGCCGATGAAATCCCCCCTGGCTGACCAACAGCCGGAGTATCAACCGGCGCGCAGCAATAGCCGCTGGCGAGTGGGTCCGGACATGCAGCCCCTCGCTCGCCGGGTGCTTGCAGGCCGGGACCAGATGCTCACTTCCCTCGATCTCGACCAGGCAGATTCGACAACTTCCCACATCACCCAGATCGGGATGGTGGCACAGCGTCGGTATGCGAATCCCAGCCGCCCGAGCTGCATCGAGAACGGTGTCCCCGTCGACGAAATCAAAGCACCGTTCGTCAATCAGCAGCTGAGGCATCTCAAGGACTCACAGCCCGGAAACTAGCGGGGTCAACTCAACCTCACCTTATAACCCGGGCTCCTGCGGGCGTTCGCCTGGGTGATAAGTCGAATAGAGTACCACCGGAATTGCCAGATCACCCAAATGTTTGAAGACCAGGGGGCGAACGTCCTCCCACTCGAGGCCTCCCACTCCGGTTGCCAGACGGGGCAGGGCCACACTGGTGATTTCGTCCTCGATCAGCTTCTTGTGCAGCGTCTTCAGACAGTGCTCGACATGGGACAGCGTCGCCCGACCGGGTTTGTCACCGTGCTCAAATCCACCGTCCTGAGTGATCAGGTTGAAGATGCGGACACCGAAGCCGCCCCATTCCCACAGATCCCCCGGCTTGGGATGCTTCTGGTGGGCGAAATGCCGGTAGTCCTTATGCATGATGGGCCAGCGTTCCCGCAGCGCGCGGGCCAACCCCTGATCAAACGAATCATTGGGGGAAATCCCGTGCGCGATGGCCTGGGCCTTGGTGAAGAGGATGTCACCGGAGACTTCGTGAATCATTTGAGTTCCTTCGATTGTGGCTGGAGGTGCATGACTCGCACGACTCCAGTGGAATGCAGATGCCGTTCCAGTCAGAGCGAAGTCTGAGGAAAACCACGCGTCACACGGACTCGATCATGTCGTTAAGCAACCAACCCCCACGGGATCGCCTTTGTCGCATGCATGACAAACCAGACCGTTCAGACACTTCGCGGACTGATCATTGGGCTGACGTGGCAACGATGCCCGCACACCGAGCCAAAATCGCACAGTCAGAAACATTTCTGCACATACCATCAAGCACATCCATTAGAGTCGCTTCGTCTGATCGCAATCACTAGCTGCCAGCAGTGAGTCCACAGCTTACCGTCATGTGGTACAGTGATTGCTCTACTTTCCCTTACAGCCCTCGTTGAGGAATCCGGATCACCAGACGATCGCGCAGGTGACGGAGTCAACCAGTCAGAATGGAAGGACGAGTTATGCCCTCGATAAAGTTTCTGATTCCCGGCGTGGTGATCGCCAGCCTGATCGGTGTCGCTATCACTCAAAAGCCCGATGCAGCCGCCGAGCCCCCCAAGGTTGAGGAATCGCCCCCAGCTCCGAAGAAGTCACCACTGGAAACATTTATGCGGAAGAAGCTCGACGCTTCCTCCAAGATCCTCGAAGGACTCTGCCTGGAGGACGCAGCTCTGATCAAGGAGGGAGCTGATGCACTCAGTGAGATGAGCAAAGCCGAGGTCTGGAATGTCCTGACTGACGCCGATTACCGGGAACATAGCCGTGAATTCCGAGAGAATACGGCCCGCGTTGCCAAAGCTGCAGAAGAAGGAGACTTCGACAAAGCTGCCCTGCGGTGGTTCGACGTGACCATGTCCTGCCTGGAGTGCCACAACCACGTTCGCAGCGAAAGAAAAGCCGATAAGAAGTAGTACTCGCCCGGACCGTTCGGCGGCGGGGGTGACACAAACCCCGCTGGCCGACGGGGCGGGTTACTTCTTGAGAGCCGTTGCAAGCGGAAAATGCAGAACAATTTGCGATCCGCGTTCGGGCGAGCCCACTGATGTCGAACCGCCGTGCGCCTCCATAATGCGGCGGACGATCGCCATGCCGAGCCCCGTTCCACGTGTTTTGGTGGTGTAAAAGGGCTCGTATATTCGAGCTTTCTGCTCTTCGGTCATACCAGGTCCATTGTCCTCGACTGTCACCTGAATCCAAGACACGCCCTCTTCGGTCACTCGCTGGGAAGTCACATCAATGACTCCGCCATACTCTGGCAGAACCGCGACGGCGTTTTCCAGGATATTACGAAAAACCTGGTTCAGCCGGTGTCGATCGATCTGGGCCATGCGTGCATCAGCATCACAGTGGGAATTCAGCCTGATTTTCTTCTCGCGATGCACCTGGCTGACTTGCCCCCAGGCTTCGCTCCAGGCCTCTTCCAGGTCCACATCCCTTTTCTCAAGCTGAATCGGAGCGGCATAGTTACGCACCTCTTCATACAGCCGCTGCAGTTCATCGATCGCCGAAATCGCTCGCTGCGAAAGCATCCGCAGGTTGGGCCGCTGATCGAGATCCAATTCCAGCATGTCGATGGCGGCCCGCGCTCGCTGCAATGCATTGCGGCTTTCGTGAGCCAGCCCTGTCATCATCTCGCCGATCGCCGCCAGACGCGTCGACTGGACCAGTCGTTCCTGAGCGGCCATCCATTCGGTCAGGTCATGCATCAACCACACTTCGTGGTCGTTGTACCGATACGTGGCAAACTCGACCCACGCCTGTCGTCCATCCTTGCGATGAATCATCAAGGTTCTCGGCACGCGAAACCCGGTCCGATGATCATCCTCGTGCTGCTTCAGAAACTCTTCAGAACGCCCTTGAAATAATAAGTCATAAGCGGTCGCCAGATCCTCCAGTTCATCCTGCGAGTACCCGGTCATATTGGTGAATGCACGATTCACCATCAGCTTCTGGGTATCAAGCGAGACATAGATGGCCCCTGCGGGCAGGTTCTCCACCATAAACTGCATACGGCGGAGTGATTCCTCGTGCCTCTGTCGGGCTTCGGCCTGGTGACGGAGAGTCGCATCGGCCATGTGGACCATGACGTGCATCCCGTCCAACAGAGGCAGCGGGTGCAACGAAATATCGACCGGGTACTCACTTCCGTCTTTCCGCCGGGCGAAGAGTTCGAGATTCCCCCCCATGGGACGCACACGCGGAGACGACAGGTAATTCATCCGATGACCGGGATGACTCGCCTTAAATCGATCCGGGACCAGACACTCCACGGGTTGCCCCAGGATTTCTTGTCGCTCGTAGCCGGTCCACTCCTCCACACGGCGATTGAGCATCACGATGCGGCCCAGCTGATCGATAATAATTGTCCCGGTCGGCAATGACTCCAGAATCAATCTCAACGATGCAGATTCGAGTCGATCAGGCAATGGAAGGCTCCGTTCGTCACTCATGGGTTCGAGTTCACATTCGAAGAGGGCACAACATCCACCGCCGCGGGCTGAATTTCGAGTACGCTTCCCTGTGCACTCGGCATGCCGGGCAGTCACCCGGGCCTCAGCTCAGCCTTTTCACGGTCCTCGAATTCGCGATCAGTCAACCCAAACACCGAGCCCATCCACCAGATCTGGTGGGTAGACATGAGTTCAACCTTACTCTTTGCGGGCAGGCCGTACTCGCACACAGCGCGCCAATTAGCACACTCCCAGATTCACCTTGATCGTGCAAGCGTCAGCAATCTCGCAGAAAACTAGGGTTCCTTGCGCCTCAGACTCTCAGGCAGGACTTGGCACGCGATGTGCATTTTACTTTGTCGAGTTCGTCGTTTTCACCGCATGACACCTGCGGTCGCAGGCAGTGGATCTTCAACTTCGGGAGTCCCATGATGTCCAGGAAAAATGACAAGCCGGTTCCGATTACTCGCAGCTGGTTCAATCCACTCCCGGTTTCATCCTTCCGTCGGGAGATGGACAACCTGCTGGAGAACTTTTTTGGTTCCACGGGCCTCTCGCAGATCGTACACGCCAACACACCGAGCCTCGACATCTCGGAGACTGAGCGAGCTGTTGAGGTCGTCACGGATGTTCCGGGGTATCAGCCCGACGAGATTCACGTCGAGGTCGGAGAAGGTCGCCTGACAATCAGTGGCAAGCAGCAGGCCGAGACTGCGGCGGAAGGCCCGGAACGGAAGTTTCATCATGTCGAACGTCGACACGGGGAATTCTCCCGATCCATCACATTGCCATGCACGGTCAAAGAGGACAAAGTCCAGGCAGAGTTGAAGGACGGGGTGCTGTCGATCATCCTGCCCAAGGCCGACGACAACCTGCGGCACAAAGTCACTGTCAAATCTGTTTCTTGAGGGCAGCATATGAGCGTCTCGAATGGGCTGCCTCCGTTTCCGGCTCGATGGCCGGTGAGTGTCTGTTGGCTGTCGTTTTCGGCCAGTCTTCCGGCAGAGTTACCTTTCCACCGGGAGTCCGGATATGGCCAATGATGCTCCCATGAACCTGCTGGTGGTCGAAGATGACGATCAGTTCCGCGAGATGTCCTCGGAATGGATGAAGCGGAAAGGCCATCGCGTCGAATCAGCCGCGAACGCTCAGGAAGCTCTGAAGCGCTGTGAGCGTCAGGCTTTCGATGTCGTCATCGCCGATATGAATATGCCCGGCCTTTCGGGGCTGGAACTGTTGCAGCGACTCAAGACCGATGGTGTGGAATCCGAGGTCATCATCCTGACCGGTCAGGCCACGGTGCAGACAGCTGTGGAGGCGATGAAACTCGGTGCCTGCGATTACCTGACAAAACCATTTCCACTCTCCGAACTGGAACACCGCTGTCGCCAGGCGGCCGAACGAGGGCGTCTGCGCCGCGAGAACGCGAACCTCAAAACCATTATTGAACTCCATCGCCCCACAGCCCGGATCGTCGGGGATTCGGTTCCGATGAAGGAGCTGTTCCGGCTCATTGAACGCGTCGGTCCGACCGACAAGACCGTTCTGATTCAAGGGGAAAGCGGGACGGGCAAAGAGCTCGTTGCCCGGGCGATTCAGAAGGCGAGCCTCCGCGCGGAGAAGCCGTTCGTCACGATCAACTGTGCTGCGTTACCGGAACAGCTGGTCGAGAGCGAGCTGTTCGGCCATGAGAAGGGCTCATTCACAGGCGCGGTCGCGACCAAGCCGGGGCTGTTCGAAGTCGCCGATGGGGGAACACTCTTCATTGACGAAATCGGAGAACTGCCCGGATCACTCCAGCCCAAGCTATTGCGTGTCCTTGAAGATGGCTCGATGCGTCGTGTCGGTTCGGCACTGGAACGTCGCGTCAACGTCCGCATCATCGCAGCCACGAATCGCAATCTGGAACAGGAGGTTCAACAGAACCGCTTCCGCGAAGACCTGTTCTATCGAATCAATGTCTTATCACTGGTACTGCCCTCACTCCGCGAGCGTGCCGACGATATCCCGTTGTTGATCCAACACTTCCTACCTCAAGGATGGAGGATTACCGACGAAGCCCGGAACGCGCTGGAGAAGTACCGCTGGCCCGGAAATGTTCGCCAACTGAGTAATGTGATCGAACGCGCCACGATTCTGGCTGATGATCAGGTCGTCTCGATCGACGACCTGCCTCGCGATGTGCTTGGGCAGACTCCAGCCTTTACGGCTCGTACGATTGCTCCAGCGGCACAGACATCCCGCACCGACTCTGGAAACAACGACGACAGCGATACCAGCCTGGCCTCGATCGAACGAGCCCACGTCCTCGACGTGCTGAAATCTTGTCAGGGCAATAAGGCTCGTGCTGCTCGTGCACTCGGTATTCATCGCCGCAAGCTGTATCGCCTGCTGGAACGCTTTCACTCAGTCGAAGCAGGGGACGGCCACGTTTCCGCTGCTGCAGTAAGTCCTTCGGAATCCTAGTTTCCGAAGTGGATTCTTTGTTGATCGAGACCTCGGTAGACTAAGCGGAGGTCCACATTTGTGTATTTGTGTTTTTCCATCCGGCGAACACCGGTCATTCTTCAATTCCTCTTTGCTTTTGTCTCACTGATTCTCTGCCGTCTGGCACAACTCTTGCAACTTTTGAAGGTGGATTCGAGGAGCTGATCGTTAACGATTCAGCGAACGAGTGTTCGCCATGCTCCTCCTCACAAGGAGTCGTCGAGATGTCGCGTTCAAAACTGGCCGCAGCTGTCCTCTCATTCGCGGTCCTGGGGATCGCTGGAATTGTGTTCCACGGAGCACACGCAGAGGACGCCAAGAAGCCGAAGGTCGAAAAGCCGGTGAATCAGGAGCTTCGCGCCTTCATGCGAACGAAGCTCAAGGCCTCCAATCAGATCCTCGAAGGTCTTGCCCTGGAGGATACCGACCTGATTCAGGAGGGCGCAAAAACGCTCGCCGAGATGAGCACTGTCGAGAAGTGGCGAGTCTCTCAAGACCCGATGTATCGCCAGTTCAGCACTGAGTTCACACGCAACGCGAACAAACTGCTGGAGGCAGCGAAGGAGCGCAACATCGACCGCGCTGCCTTGCGCTGGATGGACACCACGATGAGCTGCATCGAGTGTCATCGTTTCGTCCGCAACGATCTCGTTGTGAAAACCCCCTGAGGCAGGGAGGTCACTTTCACACCAGGGAGGGTGACTGTTCGCCTGTGACAGTCGGTATCGTTCCGACCGCAGATCTCAGCCGTTGATCGACAATCGCCGATCGCTTGCCCTGACAAGGAATCTCATCATGTCTCATGTACTGATTGCCAGTGACGGTTCTGAATGTTCAAAGGCAGCCCAGGAATTCGTCGCCAGCCTTCCTTTTCGCGAAAAGCCCAACGTGAAGCTGGTCGCGGCGACGCCGCTCCCCGTGACACTCTCGGAGTACTATGTCGAGAGTGTTCTCTTTGAACAGGCACGCCACACCCAGAACACAGTCATTGCTCCACGAACCACGGCCGAAGCGGAGCGACTGCGTCCCCAATTTGCATCGGTCACGACTGACCTGCGAATCGGTGACCCTGCCAATGAGATCCTCGACGCAGCTGACGAGAGCAAGGCGGACGTGATCGTGCTGGGGGCGCGCGGACTCTCTGCGATTCCGCGTTTTCTGCTCGGCTCTGTCTCTGATTACGTCTGTCGACATGCCCACCAGTCAATTCTGATCGTCCGGGCACCACATGCCTCGGGGGGGCGCAAGGCCGAGTTGCATTTGCCGCCGCGCCGCATCCTGTTCGCTACCGACGGATCCGATGCCGCAAACCAGGCGATCGATCGCTTCGCCAGCTGGAAGTGGCCTGCCGGCTCCGAATCCAAGGTGGTCATCGCGCATCAGGTCGTCACCGCCTTCGGCATGGAGATCGCTGCCGTTGACGAACCCTACCGGACCGCAGAGCGTCTCAAGGCAGAGGCGATTCTGCAATCGGCCTCACAGCGGTTGAGCAAAGTCTTCTCATCCGTCGAAACCGAGATCAACAACTCAAGCCAGATTGCCCATACGATCGTCGAGGAGGCGGAAAAGTGGAACGCCGATCTGATCGTGATTGGCAACCGCGGACTCAGTCGTTGGGAGAGATTCCTTCTCGGCAGCACGTCGCTCGGTGTGCTGCACCATGCTCCGTGTTCGGTCTGGGTCGAGAAGCACCGCTAACCGACTCGGGAAAGAGTTGCCGGATGAGATGCCGATGATGACGACAGTCGGTCCAGTTGTTTCCTCGCTGACATCAACAATGGCCAGCAGGGATCCAGATCGCCCATCGGTATCGTCCAGCGAAGCGCGGACGTTCTGCCCGGCAGGCTCACACTGATTGTCGTACGGAGATACTCTGTAAACTGATGTCTGCACGGTTCATTCGCGACCGGTTTGCCTACTGATGAATCAGCTTTCTGCGGGAATCATTCATGGCGCTTTACCAAAGAGTCCTCGTCCCGTGTGACTTCAGCCCCCCCAGCTTCGTGGCACTGGAGCAGGGGGCCACGATCGCGGAGTCGGTCGGAGCAGAACTTGTCGTGCTCCACGTTCTATCACAGAAAGTCAAAGGGGACGATCTGCAGGGGTTGAAGGACGACATCCTGCACCGCCTGGAGGCCTCGCTGCCCGCCGAGCGGGTTCTCAAGCTCACGACCAAGTTTCTAGTCCGTGAAGGAATGCCAGCCCGAGAGATTGTCTCTACGGCAGACGAGCATGCCACGGACATCATCATTATGGGAACGCGCGGCCGTACGGGGATCGCGCATCTGGCTCTGGGAAGCATTGCGGAGTCCGTCCTGAGAACCGCCAGCTGCCCGGTGATGGTGGTTCGAGCAACCGACAACGATTCACAGAACAACCAGGCCGCCGAGTCAAAAGTCGTTCTGGCCGATGATCTCGAATCATCTCCAGCCGTTGAACTGCTACGACGCGCGGAAGCGTTGCGTGCAACCGACATCCATTTCGATCCTGTCAGCCGCGATCAGTACCTGATTCGATTCCGTATAGATGGTCGCCTTGAAGAGTACTGTCGCATGGAAGCCACTCTGGCGCAGCGACAGTTGCACCAGTACGAAGTCATGGCCCAGATCGACACGAATCACACCGCATTCCGGGGGAAGGAAGGCCGTCTTCCCGATATCCTTTCGCTCCCTGGCGTCGAGGTTCGCTACACAGCTGCCCCGGTCAGTGGTGGTGAATCCGCTTCACTGCGAATTTCGTCGCAAACGAACGTGGGAATGCAGTTGGAGAACCTCGGCCTTCCTGAGGACGACCTGCTGAAAGTCGACGCGTTGCTGCGGCAGGGCGCGGGGCTGATCCTGATCACAGGTCCGACGGGTTCCGGAAAATCGACCACGGTCTACTCGATGCTGAATCGCATGGCCTCCGCGCAGCGCAACATCGTTTCCATCGAGGATCCCGTCGAGTACTCGGTGCCTTATGTCCGCCAGATGGCGGTTGATGAACGACACAATGTCACCATGACTACCGGCCTCAAAACGATTCTCCGCATGGACCCCGATGTGATCTTCGTCGGCGAGATCCGCGATACAGAGGCGGCGGAAATCACCATGCGGGCAGCCAGCTCCGGGCGGCATGTGTTCAGCACGCTGCACACGCGGGATGTGGCCTCAACACTGACGGCGCTGATCGATCTGGGGATCCCGGTCCACTCAATCGGAGCGAACTTGAAGGGCGTTCTGAATCAACGGTTGATCCGACGTCTATGTCCCGAATGTCGTGTCGCTCATGACATCACCGACGACGAGAAAGCGGCCTTCGCGGAAGTCGGATTGGAACCACCCACTCAACTCTATGAACCGATTGGATGTGAGAGGTGCCGCGGGCGAGGCTACCTCGGTCGCATCGGTATCTTCGAGGTCGCCCCGATCTCGCCGCGGATCTCTGATGCCATCTCTCAAACAGCCACTGAGGATGCCCTCCATGAGCTGTTGCGAGCCGATGGAGTCCCATCGTTGCGGATGGCGGGCTTACGCAAGGCCGCAGAGGGCATCACCAGCCTGGCCGAAGTGAACTCGATCCACTGGAGCTGAGCTCCCGGAGTGGTCGCGCGGCTTAGATCAGGCCCTCTTTGCCGACGCGGTGACAGAAGTCTCCAAAACTCTCGCCAGCTTTGCGCCCCACTTTGAATTTGGCGAAGATCGGGCTGAGCTTGGCTGGCAGCTCTTCCTGGGCAACCATGTCCTCGTACAGGAAGGCCAGACGTGTTCCCTGGGCGTTGCCACCCAGGTAGAGCGTGTACTTCCCGCGAGCCTTACCCACGAGGCCGATGTCAGGCGTGTAGGGCCGGGCACAGCCGTTCGGGCAGCCGGTCATGTGAATCGCGATCCGCTCGGACAGCAGGCCGTGCTTGGCCATCTCGGCTTCGAGGGCATCCATCACATCGGGCATGACGCGCTCCGACTCTGTGACAGCTAGACCGCAGGTCGGATACGCAGGGCAGGAGATCGAGTAACGTCGAGCCAGCGTCAGTTCCTCGGCCCGCTTGCAGCCGTGTGCGGTCAGGATGCTGTCGATGTCGGCCCGGTCCTTCGGGTCGATATCGCAGAGGATCACGCCCTGCAGAGCAGTCAGACGCGTATCCATCCCGTACTTGCCCAGCAGCACGCGGAACATCTTCTTCAACTGGAGCGGTCCTTCGTCCTTGAGGCGGCCGTTCTCGATATTGATGCCCAGGAACAGCTTGCCGTCACCCTGCTCATGCCAGCCGATGTGGTCGTCGACATCGGTCACCTCGACATCGCGCGGACCGGGCAGGGGGGCTCCGTAATATTCTTCGACCTTCGCCTTGAACCACGGCAAGCCCTGCTCGTGGATCAGGTACTTGAGGCGGGCCTGCTTGCGGTCGGCCCGATTACCGAAGTCACGCTGCACCTTGACCACTGCTTCCCCGACGGTCAGCACCTGATCGGGAGTAATGAACGCCATTGGCTTCGCGAGTGCCGGGAACGTCGTTTTCTTGGCGGGGGTCATCCCCATGCCGCCCCCGACGAGCAGGTTGTAGCCGACAATCTTGTCGTTTTCGACGACTGCCAGATACCCCATGTCCTGGGTATAGATGTCGATGCAGTTGTCCTCGGGCAGCGCGACGCCAATCTTGAACTTACGCGGCAGGTAGGTCGCACCGTAGATCGGCTCGTTCTCGGGTTCCTGACTATGGACGAGAGTGCTTTCCTCGCCGTCCTTCAGCCAGATTTCGTAGTAGGCATTCGTCCGGGGGCGGAAGTGGTGAGCCAGCCGGTCGGCCAGATCCTGCATCTCCGCAAAGGCCGACTTGTTCTTGATCGGGGCCGGGCAGGCCATCACGTTGCGGCACACATCACCACACGCCGCCAGCGTCGACAGCTTGATCGCGTTGATGCCGCGAATCGTTTCCTTGAGATTGGTCTTCACCACGCCGTGCAACTGGAAGCCCTGGCGGTCAGTGATACGGAGCGTTCCGTTGCCGAACTTGTCACAGATATCGAGTTCGGCCAGGAACTGAGCCGCAGTGACCTTCCCGCCCGGCACGCGCGAGCGGACCATGAAGCTGTAGACCTTGGCATCACCGCGGTGATCACGGTCGTCCTGCTGATAAGTGCCGTGAGTCTTGAGCAGGTTTGCACTGTCCTCAGTCACGGTGGGGACACTCGTGTCGGCCAGATCTTCGGCGATGGTACCTCGCAGGAGGTTGCTGGACCGCTTGAGTTCCTCGATCTTGCTGGGATTGCCTTTGTCTGCCATGGGAGAGCGACTTCAGTCAGGGGACACGTGGTGGTGAATGTACTTCAAGTGTAGGGGGAAGAGGGCGATTGACTCAATGGGAACGATTACCCCAGACGAGTCGATCACGCCCTTGGCGTTGCCCCCACGGCCATTATGATTCGACATCCTCCGCGAAACAGAGGTTCGTCGAGAAATTTGCACTCCCGTCGCGATCTCACTTCTGAGACTTACGGATTCCCTCGATTCGCCGACTCAGCTCTTCAATAAAAGATTCGTATCGTTCGATATCTGGACCGGCATCGCCGATTGAAAGGGTATTCACACTCTCATTGAACATGAAATGGGTGTAGCGAATGAGCGCCCGTGACCACAGGGCGTACGCGATGGCAGCAAACAGCAATGCCAGACAAAAAATGAGCACGGTGGGCGTTGCTGGACCAGGACCTCGAAGCAAAAAGACACTGACTGCGACCACACAAATCAAGAAAGCGATCGACCACTTGGAGTGGTATGACCGCCCCCAAACCGTTGAAGTGTTCGGACTAAGCGTCCGCAGCCAGATCACCATTTCCAGTTTCGGAACCCAGAGACTCGCTCCAGTAACGACTACCCGGTCTGAATGGAGCGTATAAGTCAGGTCAAAGAACAACGGAACACGATGACGATGTTTGAAAGTTTCGTAGACTTCTGGCGACTTATCCGGGAGAGCGATCTCAGTCATGAACGACTTCCATTCTCTATTGCGCAACCAATCAACCGAATAGCCCCTCAATCGGAGCCCCCTCAGCCAGCAAGTTATACGGTCGATTCTGCGAGTCAACGGCCTCGAGATCGTGAATGCCCATCGCGTGGTACACCGTCTTCGCG
>QWOR01000256.1 GCA_003669575.1 Planctomycetota bacterium
CTGGCCCGCACGAGGCCGGAAAACGACCGAAATCCACCGCCCGGCTTGTTGATTCCCCCGGCTGCCGCAAAGATGTAGTCCCGCCGACCACTCTTCGGAGCCCGCCATGTTTCGACTGCTTTCCGCTGTTGTGTCATTATTCTTGATGGTGCGAAATCTGCCCGCTGACGAGACAAATAGCCCGCCTCCCACGTTGATTCGGTACACAGCTGCACTTTCCGAAACAACCTCGAACGGGAACTCCCAGCCAGTCCGCGAGTTTGAAATCCGCTGCCTGGTCCTGCCCCAGAGCAGCGGTTATCCCTCGGTTCTGTATCTCATCGAGGACTCTGGGGAGGAGCAGCCGTGGTTTGAGCGGTACGGTCAGGTGAAATTCGACCCCCAGGGGCAGCCCTCGCCCCGGCTCGCCATGCACCGCCACGTCAACAGCGGTCACAGCAGCTGGATCGGACTGCGGTTCGGTCACTTCCCCGGCTTTGACAAGCTGCAGCCGGGAGCCGAGTGGACCGAAGGCCAACTGACTTACCACCTGCAACCTGACAAGGTGGTCAACACCCAGCCGTGCTGGCAGCTGGAGATCAACGCTCCGCAAAGCCGCCGCACCGTACTCTCCATCCAGAAGACCGACGGAGCGATTCTGGCAGCTCAGCAGCGTTACTTCGTCGGTATGGGCGAACGCTTCGACATCAAGCTGCAATTGGAGGAAATTATGAACGCGACTCCCGAAGTCGTCGCAGCCTGGACAAATGCTGCGGTCCCACTGCTGAAGCTCAAACAGGACATCAAGTTCGACCTCGGCGAAACGGAATCGCTCTCGAAAGATCAGTTGCAACTGGCCGAAGCAGCGCTAAACGACATCGACAAGGCCACGGACGGAACGCCATTCGGCTTACTTGCCGGGGTCATTCGCCGTGAAGTGACCGCCAGCCAGCAGCGGGAGACGGCGGTTGCCGATCTGGCCACTCGGTTCGTCGGGCGTCCTGCTCCACCGATCACCGTGATTCCTCTGAATGGTGGCCCCGCCGTCAATTTGTCCAAGCCCGGTCGTGTCACGATCCTGCACTTCTGGGAATATCAGGAAAAACCGCTGACCGAACCGTACGGCCAGGTCGGCTATCTCGACTTTCTGGCTCAGAAGCGGAAAGACCAGGTCCAGGTCATTGGCATCATCACCGACAAACAGCTTCAGGAACCGGGCGCCGCCCTGGCCGCCCTCCGCTCTGCCCGCAAGCTGCAGGAGTTTATGAATATCGGATACCCGCTGGGCCACGAAACGGAAGGAGCCCTCGCCGCTCTGGGTGACCCTCGCAAGTTCGGTGTCACTCTGCCGCTGTGGGTGGTGATCGGTTCGGACGGGACGATCCTGCATTACCGGGTCGGCTACTACAAAGTCGATGCAAATCGGGGGCTGGAGGAACTCGACGCCGTGGTGGAGCAGGCCTTGAAGGCCAAGTGACCCTCATTTCACGATGCGAGTTCAGGAGGAAATCTCTCTGAATTCCAGCAGGGTCTTGACCTTGGCTTGGAGCCGGTCGTAGGATCGATAGATCGGCCCTGTCGTCATATTCGTGACATCCCGCACACTCGGAAGATTTCTGATCTGCCTCGGGCGTTTGGCGGTTTCGACCGATAGGGGATGTGAGGTACTCTCGAAGGAGGGCCTCTCGAAGTCGTGAGGCAGCCAGCGTTCGGGGATAGCGATGAATACACTCGGCAAGATTTTGATGGGGCTGTTGCTGGCCTGCTTGCTGTTTGCGACCTACCTGACCACGGGAGCTCTCAAGGCCCGGTCAACATGGCTCAAGAAGATCGGCGACAAAACCACGCAGATCGAACAGACCCAAAAGGACCTCGCCTCGAACAAGAAGTTGTTTGAAGACGCGCGCAATCTCGTCCACTGGGAAAACGACACCTGGGGCCGGGCGTGGCAGGCCCCCAATTCCGGTCCCTCTCCCACGGGGGACGGCTCGGTCGAGTTCGGCATCGGTTCCAACGCTGGTCTGGCCAAGGGGCAAACCGACCCCGCCAAGCTGCCGATCGTTTATCTCTTCGCCACGGAAGCAGGCTCACCGCCCAAATACATTGGTGACATCCAGCTGACCGAGGTTCGCCAGGACAGCGCCGGTGGCAAACTGACCCGCCCTCCCTACGCCGACGAGATTCAGGGCTGGCCGACCGGTGAATACCGAATTCGCGAACTGGTGCCGAATGACTATCTGAGTACGATTGATGACCTCCGAACCCAGCTGATTCTGGCGGACCAGACCGTCGCTCATGAGCAGGCGATGCTGAAGATTCAGAATGAGCATGTCACGGCTTCTCAGGCCGCATTGGATCAACGTCTGGCGGAGCTGAACGGCAAGCCCGATGCTTCGGAGAAAGCTGGACTCGATGTGAAAGAGGGATTGGTCCAGACGCTCCGCCGCGAGGAATCTTCCCGCAATACCCTGGTGGGTGAAGTCGATCAGCTGCGTCGTGAATTGAGCGATAAGCATCTGCTGCTCACCAACATTCTGACCGAAAACCTGAACCAGGTGCAGAGCGTAAGTGCAGCCCCCGGGAAGAAGGCCTCGGCGAAGCGAGTTGCCGCTCAGAAGTCCGGCGACAAGAGCAACTAACTCTCCTCGGTAGAATCCAGTCGAACGGCGTCAGCCGCCACGAGACCGTTCGAGCAGAGTGCTTCGCAGCGCGAGATCGACCGGCTCCGTCGTCAGGACGCGTGAATAGTCCGCATGTATGTCGCGGCACTCCCGCTCCAGTGATTCGCAGAAGATCCTGGCTTCGGCCTGATAGGCAGCTTGCAGACTCCTGGTTTCGACGAGTTGCTCGCCGAGTGCCTCCAATCCTTGAAACAGGACCGGTCCCTCGAACGGGAACTCCAGCTCAGCCGGGTCGAGGAGATGCAGCAGCAGGACATCGTGCTTCCGCGATCGCAGGGCTCGCATCCCGGAGACGATCTCCTCCATCGGCCGCAGACAGTCGCTGATGACGACGACTACCGCTCGGCGTTGCGACTGCTCGGCGAATTGTTCGAGTGCGGTCTGAAACGGTGTCTCGCTCTGATCTCCTTTCTGCGAGGCCAAAGCCTCCAGTTTTTCCAGTTCCGGCACGACGTTGTGCCAGTGAGCCATCCGTCCACCGGGCGGGACGAGCATGCGCAGCGACTGATCAATCGACGAGAGCGAGATCAAATCCTGCTGCTGCGTGATGACAAACCCGGTGGCAGCAGCCAGCCAGCGAGCATATTCGAGCTTGGTGACGCTGCTCTTCTCCGATTGGTACGACATCGACTCGGTCGTATCAACGAGCAGGTGACAGATCAGGTCTGACTCCATCTCGTACTGCCGGACATAGAACCGGTCGCGGCGTCCGAAGACCTTCCAGTCAACATGCCGCAGGTCATCCCCCGCTGCGTACTGGCGGTGCTCCGCGAACTCGACCGACACGCCGCGAGCCGGGCTGCGGTGCTGTCCCGACATCGCCCCCTCGACGATGGCTCGGGCCTGAAGCTCCAGACCAGAGAGTCGCATCAGTTGATCGGGAGTCAGCATGAGGGGCTCAGCAACGTGAGTACGGAACGAACCGGGAGATCAGTAAGTCGAAAACGGCGAACACGAATGAGCCCGACTCAACGGACTCGCTCAATCATTCACACCAAACCTTGTCGCTGGAGTTCCTCAGCTGCCCACACGGACAACGCTTCTCGCTGAATCTTGACATTATGTCGCGTGTCGACAGGCATACCGGGATGGAACAGGAAGGTCTCAATGGGCTGGGTCAGAGGTCTCGCCTGGGCCATCGTCCGCAACTCTTCCACCAGCTGAGGACTCTGCACCTTCGATGGCAACAACTCGACGATCAGCACAGGCCGTTGCGATCCTAGGGGGCCGACGCCCACAAGTGCTGCCCGAAACACGTCGGGATGTGAATCGAAGATCCCCTCACAGCATACGGAATACATGGGCCCGCTGACCGGGTAAACGACATGGGCCTTCCGCCCACAAAACCACAGCTGTTGGTCCTCATCGAGATACCCGACATCTCCGATGCGATGCCAGAATGACTCGCCATCGGGAATCTTGGCGGCGGCCGTCGGCTCAGGTCGGCGGAAATATTCACGGGTGACCGCCGGGCTGCGAACGATGATCTCGCCGATCTCGCCGGGGGGAAGTGTTTGAGTGTCGCTGATCGACGAGATTGGCTCCTCGGTGATCGGGATGATCCGGATATTGACGCCCGGAAAAGCTCGCCCGACGCAGGTCCCCGCCCCTTCGCGTGTCTTAGCTGCTGACCGCGTGAGAACGTCATGCGATGAGGTCGACGCAACCGGCAGGCTCTCCGTGGCTCCATAGGGAGTGTGTAAAAACGCTCCCGGCCTGGTCAGGATCCGGCTCATCATCTCGACCACACGCAGCGGCACCGGGCCTCCGGCCGAAAGCGCCCGATTCAGTGCCGGCAATGTCACCCCGTGCTGAACGCAGTGTGTGCCGACGCGGTTCCAGAATGCGGGCGATCCAAAGGCCTGAGTCACACCGTTGTCGTTGATCGATTCGATGATTTTGAGCGGGTCAACTTTTGCGGGCTTCGTCGGGTCCATGTCAGGAATGACGGTCGTCACTCCCATGGCCGCGTTGAATAGCCCGAACAGAGGGAAGCCCGGCAGATCGACCTCGCCTGGCCGGATGTTGTAGAACTGCTGCAGCAGATCGACCTGGGCATTGAACATCCCATGTTCGTAGAGCACACCCTTTGGCGGTCCGGTACTGCCACTAGTGAAGATGACAGCTGCGGGGTCGGTGGGTTTTGTATGTTCAACGACATTCTCTTGGGAGGACGAAGCTCCCGCCGAGCCGCTGCTTTCTGTTGTGGTCAAATCGCGTTCACTGCTCTGCGGGAGCTTCGCTATCCCGGCTTTCAGCAGCGATTGGTAGGTCGCGACACAACCGGGAGCCCAACCTTTTCCGACTCGCACGTTGAAGCGGGCGTTAGGGAACTTCCGCGAGATCATGCGGATCCACTGCACAACCGGGATCGCGACGAATCCCTCCGGGTCAACCTCTTCCAGGCACTTGAAGATGTTCGTGCGTCCCATGCCGGGGTCGATCAGGACGATCACCGCCCCCGCCTTGAACATGCCAAACGTGAGGGCGATGAACTCGATCGATGGGCGTACCATCAATACCAGCCGACTCCCGGGCTTGACTCCGAGTGCCCGCAAACCCATGGCGAGAGCGTCACTCTCTGCATCGAGTTCTCGAAACGTGCGCTGGGCGTAGATCACACGGCCCGGGCGGTCACGCCCAGTGGGACAGACCACGGCACGCTGATCTGGCCATAGGCGAGCAGACTGGCGAAGGCGGTCAGCGATGTTGAGGGGCGAGGACACGGGAAAGGCAGGGCGGTTGATAGTTTAGGGATGATCGATGAGGAGAGAGAAGGAACCGGCATTCACCGCTCAGCGGGTGCGTCGCCATCATTGTTTACTCGTCTTCGTTCGCTTCGTCAGAAGTAGGAGTCACACCTCCCGCCACCTTCTTGCAGATATGCAGGTGCATGCGCGAGGTGGTGATCGTCCAGTCGATCACCCACGGAGGCGGCAGCTGGATCTCTGTCCGTTCGGGAATCCGCAGAACCATGGTCGCGTCACTGGTCGTCACGGTGTCACGCCCGAGTCGCTCAATCGAGGCATAGATCTTTTTCCCGGGTACGATGTCGGGGGCCATCTTGTAGGGCGGGTCCATGAAGACGAGGCTGTAGGGAGCGAAGTGCGACTTGGCTCCCTTGGGCTTGAATGAGGTCCGCAGGATGTCGGTCTGCCAGCCGATGCACTCGTCTTCAACGCCCAAAGTCGCAATGTTCTGGTGCAGCAGATCAAAAGCCACGCGGTCAAGTTCAAAGAACGTGACCGAGATCGCTCCCCGGCTGAGAGCCTCCAGCCCGATCGTTCCAGTTCCGGAGAAAACATCCGCGACCCGGCGGTCTTTGATGTACCCATTATCGGACAGCTTCTGAAACAGCGTCTCCTTCACGCGGTCCGAGATGGGCCGCGTAACCAGACCGGGGTTGGCCAGCAGCTGGCGACGTTTGAAACGCCCCGTAATGATTCGCATCGAAAACCGCCCGTGAATTCCGCAGGTGTGCCGCCGGGGTGATCTCCCCGGACCGTTCCTCAGATGTTACTCATCCGAGAGACGATTCGCCTCTGTGCGGGCAATTGGTCAGGCTGCGGCACGGGTGATCTGCTTCTGCTCGACCAGCTTGAGGATCGCATCGGCAGCCTTCTCCGACGCCCCCAGTTCCATCACATCATCACGGAGAACTTCCAGCTCCTGCTTGATGGAATGCAGGGCCTGGGGATTGCTGAGCCAGCGATCAATGGCTGCGTGCATACGTGCCGCGTGCTTGGGCACGTTGAAAATATAGAGGACTTCGGGAAGTAGTTCGCGATTGAGCATCAGGTTGGGCAGTGACATGTATTTCACGGTGACCAGCAACTTTCCGACGAGATAATTCAACACAGACGCTCGATAACACACCACAGCTGGCTTGTTCCGGGCCAGGACCTCCAGGCTCACCGAGCCCGAAACCATGGCGCAACAGTCCATGGTGGCGATGATCTCTGAGGTGCGTCCGACATAGAAGTCGATGGGCAGCGTCACACCCAGCTTCTGATACTGCTCCAAACACCAGTCACGCTGGTTCTCCTTGTAGCACGCGACGGGAAATCGGACATCGGGGTGGTCACGATGAATCGATCGTGCCATTTCCAGCATGGTCTCGAAGTTCCCCGTGACTTCATGCCGTCGTGAGCCGGGAAGCAACCCCACGAGCCGCTCGCCGTTCTTTCGCAGCGACTGACAGAACTCTTCGTCCAGCTGTTTGTTGGAAATCTGATCAAAGAAGGGGTGGCCGACGTATTCGACCTGAACACCGCGATCGCGATACCACTTGGCTTCGAACTTAAGTACCGACAGGATGCCATCGATGTACTTCCGGACCCACTTGATGCGCCAGCCAGCCCAAGCCCAGATCTGTGGCGGACAGTAGAAATAGACCGGAATGCCCAGCTGCTTGGCGTACTTGGCGATGTGCCAGTTAAATCCCGGGTAGTCGATGAGGATTACGGCGTCAGGGCGATGCTCTTCCAGATAACGACGCCCCATCTTGGCCAGACCGAGAAACGTCTTAAGCAGTGGCAACACCGCTGAGACGCCCATCACAGCCAGATCGGTCATCGGATAGAGCACATCCGCACCGGTCTCTTTGAGCAGGGGCCCGCCGAATCCCGAGAAGCGAATCCCCGGAACTCGTTTGCGCAAGGCTCTCACAAGGTGTGCGGCGTGCTGATCACCACTGGGATCGCCCGTGGAAAAGAAAATGTGCATCCCTGCCCCCTTTGGTATTCCTTGAACGGGGGACGGTACGCTGCATCGGGAGAAAGGGTCAAGATCAAGCTGGGATTAGGGTTCCGCAACATGAGCGAGAATTCGGGACAGGCGGTGAACATCGCCGAACGGTCGTGGCGACTCTAGAATAGGGATGAACGATTTGCTCCCCGGGAATCAATGTGATGTTTCATCTGCATTTGGCAGCCGAAGAACTGACCAAGCCATCGCCAATGGTCGAGTTCCTGACTTGGTTGTTGGGGTCCTCTCGGTGGGGGATCGGCCGGATGACACTGATCACTCTCGATTTCGGAGTGGTCGTGACGCTGGTGCTCTTTCTGATCAGTAAGGTTCCGCTGTCGTATAACCTGAACAACTTACGAGTCCGCTGGAAGAACACGGGATTGACCGCACTGGCATTTACCCTCGTACTCAGCGTACTGACACTGATGCTGGCGTTTGTCGAGGGGATGACCAAACTGACCGAGTCGAGTGGCCACCCCGAGAACGTGATCGTACTTTCCGCCGGAACCACAGACGAAGGGTTCAGCAATCTGTCCAACGGGGATGTCGGCGATATCGCGAACCAACCCGGAGTGATGCACGAAGGTGACATGCGGCTGGCCAGTCAGGAGACCTATATGGTCGTGAACCAGCCGCTGGCCAATTCCCCTCCGGGTCGGCCCAAGCGGCGATTCCTCCAGCTGCGAGGAATCGATGACCCAAAGATTGCGGGACTGGTCCATCAGGTCGAACTCGACAAGCAGGGCGAGTGGTTTTCGCAGGCCGGCGTCCGCGAAGGGAAGGCCGGGGAGCAGTCGTATATCGAATGCGTGGTCGGGGAAGGGCTTGCCCGGCAGATGGCTGCCGACGATACCCAGCTGATGGCCTCCGGCAAGACGTCGCTGAAGACCGGTGACACGTTCGAGCTGAATGAGCGGACATGGCTGATCGTTGGGATCATGCAGAGTTCCGGTTCGCTGTTCGACAGCGAAGTGTGGGCCAAGCGTTCGCTCGTCAGCAATATGTTTGGCAAGAAGACCTACACCACTGTCGTCTTGAGGACCGATTCAGCGGATGCTGCCAAGACACTCGCGAAATACCTGAAGGACGATTACACCAAAGCCCGGCTGAATGCCTCAATCGAGACAGACTATTACTCGGCGCTGCAGGCGACGAACAAGCAATTCCTGTACGCCATCTGGTTTGTCACGGTGATTCTTGCTGTGGGTGGAGTGTTCGGCGTGATGAACACGATGTTCGCGGCGATCAGTGCCCGGCGTAAGGACATCGGCGTATTGCGATTGATGGGCTTCAAGCGGCGGCATGTGGTGGCGTCATTCATGCTGGAGTCGATTGTCCTCGGGATGATCGGAGGAGTGTTCGGTTGCCTCGTCGGCTCGCTCTGTGATGGCTGGACCGCTAATAGCAGCGTGAGCAGCGGAGGCGGAGGAGGAAAGACGATCGTGCTGAAACTGGTCGTCGATTTGAATATCTGGTTGATCGGCATCGCCATGTCCTTTGTGATGGCGTTCATCGGTGGTTTGCTGCCAGCACTCAATGCGATGCGATTGAAGACGTTGGATGTTCTGCGGTAGGCACGCGACGCCTCCCTCGGTCGACCAGAGATACGAGTTCGAGGTCATTGATGAGGGGAGAACGAAAATGACAGGTTGTCCTCTCAGAATTCTTGCCGCCAGAACTCTTCTCATCTTCCTGGCTTTGATGGTCGCGTGGTCGGCCGTGTGGCTGTTGAAGGATCAGCTCGACCAGAATTCGACATGGTTTCAGAGCGGGCTGGGGGCGTCTCTGTTCTGGCAGTCAGCGAAGTTCGTTGTGTGGATACTTCCTGCATGGTGGCTCATACTCATGTCTGGTCGCTCACTCCGGGATGTCGCGAATATCCGCAACTGGCGATCCTGGATGTGTTGGGGGACCTGTATCGGACTGCTCATCTCGGCGACAGCTGTAATTCCTAAGTGGTCGCAAGGGAAAGCAATCCTGCCTGATCTGCTGACTTACGCGACGTTCAACGTTCTGGTCATCGCGCCGATCTTTGAGGAGTTCCTCATTCGCGGGGCAGTGTTCGGTAATCTGGCTCCAGCTCTGGGGTTTCAGTGGGCGAACATTGTCTCTGCCGTGTGCTTAGTACTCCTGCATCTGCCTGGCTGGTGGATGATGGGAGTGCTGCATGACAAGCTGGCACATCCCCTCACGGGTGTCCTGTCTGTATTCATTCTGGGAATCTGTTTTGGCGTTGCAACCAGGAAGGGCGGTTCATTCCTGGGGGGAACGATTGCTCACTTTTTTAACAATCTGACAGCGTGATACATCGGCAATCGCTGGACCTTTTCATGGGTTTGGCGAGGATACGAAACGTAAATCGTGTCCAAGGTCCAGGTACCGAATGAGGCCTCCGATGTATGACTCCCGATTAGTGTTTACCGTACTTCTGACGTTGATGTCATTTTGCGCCTCCCCCGCGTTGTTCGCAGAGAGTGGTCTCGGCTCACCTCCGAACATTCTGTTCATCGTGGCGGACGATCTGGGGTGGGGCGATGTTGGATGGCATCAGGGATACAGCAAGACACCTCATATGGACAAGTTGGTCGCCGAGGGCGTGGAACTCGACCAGCATTACGTGCAGCCAGTCTGTACACCCACGCGGACTGCTCTAATGAGTGGTCGCTATCCCGGACGTTTTGGTCCGCAGGCCTTGGCGCCCAGTAATCTGCGGGCGATGCCGCTCGGGACGGTGACTCTGGCAACCGCACTGAAGTCTCTCGGTTACCAGACATACCAGTCCGGGAAGTGGCATCTGGGGGCGAAGCAGGAGTGGGGACCGACTGCTTATGGCTTCGATCACGGCTACGGGACCTTGACCGGTGCCGCTGACCCATGGACGCACAAGTATCGGCCCGGACCCTACGAAGACACTTGGCATCGCGATGGAAAACTTCTTCATGAAGAAGGTAACGCCACGGAACTCGTCGCGGCCGAGGCCCTCCGCAGAATCGAAGAGAAGCAGTCACCCTGGTTTATCTATGTGCCATTTCATGCGGTACACACCCCCGTCGACGCACCCGATGAATACCAGCGGTTGTACGACGGCGTGAAGTTTCATGACGACCCTGAGAAGCAGAACTCCCGACTTCGCATGGCAGCGATGGTGTCACAGCTGGATACGAAGATCGGCCAGTTCGTGGCCGCACTGGAACAGACCGGTCAACGCAGCCACACGCTCATCGTGTTCACCAGTGACAACGGTGGTATCGAGTCATTGCAGAACGCGTATATTGGCAACGTCGGGCACTCACCTCTCAACAGCGAGAACGATCCGTTGCGAGGGCAGAAGAACACGCTCTTTGAAGGCGGTACTCGCGTCTGTGCCTTCGCCAACTGGCCGGGTCAGCTGGCTCCGCGAAAGGTGAAGACGCCGATGCATGTCGTCGACTGGTTTCCCACGATCGCGAGTCTGGTTGGTTACAAACCTGCAATTGATCTTCAATGGGATGGCCTCGATCAATGGTCCACGCTCACGGGAGCCTCTCAGACGAGCAATGACCGGACGATCTACATAGCCATGAAGAACGGCAATCAGTCTCTGCGACACGGAGACTGGAAGCTGATTGCTCGAAAGGAGAAAGCCCCTTTGTTGTTCAATATCGCAGCCGATCCCTTTGAAAAGAATGATCTCGCCAGCGCACATCCGGAGAAAGTCGCCGAACTGGAGAAACTTCGGAAGGAGCAGCATGCGAAGGATCAACCTCAGCTTCCTGCTGACCTGGCAGGCTTACCTCAATAAAGGCCGGAGGAGTTACACTGAGAAAACTACGCAGGGGCTCCCAGATGGAAGCTCGTTCTCTGGGATTTAAGGTACAGTGTCACGCATCGGATGGGTCGACTGTCGTTCGATTGGGTTCGAAATGTTTTCCTGGCGAAGTCCTTCATCCCTGGTCGACTGCTTGCGGCTCGGTCGATTCAGAAGGTGTGGGTTGATTCCCCGCCGCTTTGAGCAGAGCGATGGCAATGGCGGAGAGGACCACGACTCCACTGACCACGAGCATCCAGACCAGTCGGGAATGTTCATCGGCCCAGGCCCGCTTCGGTCCGCGTTTCTGATAGAGAGCATTCCTGCTGTCGGGCAGTGCGATGAGGGTGGCCATGCGGTTGATATCAGGAAGCGAATGAATCCGCGTCAGGTCATAACTCGGGGCACCAACTCGCCCCCCGATGTAGAGGGCCACGGGGTGCTTCGCCTCCAGCAGCGATTTCGTCGGGACAGCCAGATACTCCTGGATTCCGTAAGCCCGCGCGGATTCCACTCGCAGCCGCGGATTGTCCCCATTCTCGATCTCCAGACGTAGCTGGTCGGTACGTTGTGTCTGGAACGTCGTGGAAGTGGTCAGGCCCGCGGCGAATTTCGGCAGATGAAACAGCAAGAGCGATTGAATCGGCGTCGTGCTGATCTCATCGATCCGGTACAGGCGAGCCTGACGCAGGTACTCCTCCGGACCCGAGACCTCGAACTCCAGACGGTCCATCGGCGCCGGTCCGGGAAGGGTGAGCTCTGCTCGAGTCGTCTGGCTATCGACTCGCACTTCGTTCTTGACAGAGATGGCATAGCTCATGCGGGTGGCCACATGCCGCCGGGCCTGACGGGCGATACAGCTTTTAATGGTGAGCGGTGCCTGTCCGGAGTTTTCAATCTCGAACCGGTAGTAGTGAAACGTCGAGGGGGGACAGTCGATCGTCGTGTCAGTCAGCCGCAAGGCTCCCTGAGTTCGATCGACGACGTATCCATCACTTACGATCTGCTTCCACTCCGTGGCATCAGGCTGGTCTGCGCCGGAGATTCGCAGCGTCCGGACGAATTCCCGCTCGGAAGACGTCACTGTCAGCCGGAAACCTTCGATCGCGTCGGCGATGTCTTTGTCGGCGACAACGATCTCCGTGGTTGTTCCGGAGTCTTTCTGCCGGATGATCGGCAGATCACAATCGGGCGGTCCAGGTTCGTCGGTCGGCGAAATTAACGCATACGGAATCTGCGTGGAGTTCCCCGCCTCATCGACACTTAGAATCCGGACATCGTGAAGCCCCCCCAGACTCGCAGCGTACATCTCTTGTGTCAGGGGAATGCGGACGAAATCC
>QWOR01000008.1 GCA_003669575.1 Planctomycetota bacterium
CGTCTGGTCGTTGTACTTGGCCGGGCTGACAAACGGTCGGTCATAGCAGAACGCCCGGTAGATCTCGTCACTGATCAGACAGATGTTCTTCTCTTTGGCGAGTTCCGCCAGGCCCCGGATCTCTTCTTCGGTCGCTACCCGTCCCGTCGGATTCGCGGGGCTGTTGAAGAGGATAACCTTGGTCCTCGGAGTGATGGCATCGCGAACCTTGTTGAGGTCGATCTTGAAATCGGGGTAGGTCGAAATCGCCTTGATCGTCCCGCCCGCCAGCGTCGTCAGATGCTTGTACATCACAAACCACGGGTCAAAGGCGATCACCTCATCGCCCGGATTGACCAGACACTCCAGGGCCAGCATCAATGCCCCGCTCGTCCCACTGGTGATAAACACCTTGCGGTCGGGGTGCTGGTACTCGGAAGTGACTGATGTCTGAATCTTATCGATCAGCGAGCGGATCCCCTGCGTCTGGCTATAGGCATTCTTGCCATTGTCGATTGCGTGCTTGGCTGCTTCTTTGATGACCTCCGGGGTATCGAAATGGGGTTGCCCGATGCTGAGGTTGATCGGGTTCTTCATGTTCGCGGCGAGATCGAACACCTTCCGGATTCCGGAGGCGTCGATCTTGTGCATGCGGTCAGCAATCCAGGGATGGTTCATGAGACGGGCAGCTCGCTGCGGGGATGAATCGGTGATCTGTAAAACTTGGCAGTTCAGCTCGCGATTGTCCAGCGAACGCCCACTGCTGAATTTCCTGGATCCGAACTCGCCCGACTCAGGCGAATCGGCGGGAGGTTGATAAGATAAACACCTCCCCCACAGTTCTCCGTACGTGCTTTCGATTCGCCGGTACGGAGCCACTCTTCAGCCGCTCAATCAACTTCGCCCCATGACCGACGCGCCACAACCATCGAATACACATCCCACGACAAAATGTGGCGTGGTCTACCTGGTGGGGGCGGGGCCTGGCGACCCGGGATTACTCACGCTGCGGGGGCGAGAGTGCCTCCAGATGGCCGACCTTGTGCTCTACGACGGCCTCGCGAATCCGCAACTCCTGGAGCATACACGTGCCACGACAGAGCGCACCGCACGAGTCGGTGGCCCCGGCAGCCGACATCTTGACCAGGCGGAAATCAACCAGCGCCTGATCGCAGCTGCCAAAGAAGGCAAGACCGTCGTCCGGCTCAAGGGCGGTGACCCGTTCATCTTCGGCCGGGGCAGCGAAGAGGCCGTAGCTCTGGCCCAGGCCGGCGTCCCCTTTGAAGTCGTCCCCGGGATCACAGCAGCCACCGGTGCCGCTGTGTACTCTGGTATCTCGCTGACTCACCGCGACCATGCATCGGCTGTCGCCCTGATCACCGGCCACGAAGACCCCACCAAGCCAGAAAGTGCCCTTCCCTATCGGCAGCTGAGTCACTTCCCCGGGACGCTCGTGTTTTACATGGGGCTGCATCGCATTGAGCAGATCACTCGCTCACTGGTCGAAGCCGGACGCCCCCCCGACCAACCCGCAGCTGTCGTCTGCCAGGCAACCACGCCTCGGCAACAGGTCGTTGTCGGCACACTGACCACCATTGCCAAACTCGCTCAGGCGGCCCATCTCAAACCGCCATCATTGTTGATCGTCGGCGAATGCGTGGGCCTCCGGCAACAAGCCAGCTGGGCAGAACGGCGACCACTGCAAGGCTTGCGAATCGGCATCACACGCCCCGCCGGGCAAGCGGAGGAATCAATCCGCTTGGCTCGCCAGCTGGGGGCTGAGCCAATTCTGATGCCGACCATTGCGGTCGCCCCTCTCACCGACCATTCCGCAGTCGACGCGACGATCGGTGAACTCTCGACCTACGACTGGGCAATCTTCACGAGTGTCAACGGCGTCGACGGGTTTTTCGAGCGGCTGCACGCCTCGGGCCTCGATGGGCGGGCATTGGGCAAGTGCCGCCTCGCAGCCATCGGGACGACCACTGCGGAGCGGCTGGCCCATTGGCATATGAAGGTCGACCTCATCCCGGACGAGTTTCGGGCTGAGGCTCTCGCCGCAGCACTTCAGCCGCATGTTGCCGGAAAAAAAGTCCTCTGGGCCAAGGCCACTCGCGGCCGCGACATTCTCCCCCAACAACTCTGCGCAGCTGGGGCAGAAGTCACGGAATTGCCGGTCTACCAGAATATCGATGTGACCGAATTCACTCCCCAGATCCAGGAGCTACTCCGGAATGGTGAACTCGACTGGATCTGCGTCAGCAGCCCCTCGGGAGCCAAGAGTCTGAACCACCTGATCCCTGATGCGGCTCGCCCACTCATCGGCCAGTCTATCCGCATCGCCGCCATCAGTCCTCTCACCTCCGCTGCAGCCACCGAGGTCGGCCTTGCCGTGACTGCGATTGCCCGAGAAGCGACTTGGGACAGCCTGTTCGGCGTGATCGCTGAGTACCGGTAAGCGTGATTGTTTGCGGACGAAAAGAGGCGAGATCCAGCTGCGGAATGGAATGCTGAGCCCGCAAAAACGTATCATGCGGAGATAGAGCGGCGGAGATCGGTGCATACCCGGGAAAAAGAGTGCGGGCGATGCCTGGCGAATCGAGGGTTACCAAAAGAAAAACACCTCGCGAAGATTGCTCTTCGCGAGGTGTTTAAAAGTTCCCGGCAATGACCTATTTTCACGCCTTTCGGCACTATCGTTGGCCCCATCAGCTTAACGGTCGTGTTCGGAATGGGAACGTGTGTTTCCTGATGGGTAAAGTCACCGGAATGCACCCTGACCAGATCTCTCCGATCAGGATGTGTATGAAAAGGTGGAAGCAATGCGTGTTCATCGTGCGATTGTATCGCGGAGCAAGTCTTTGAAGCTCATTGTCCATTAGGCAGATGCTGTGTCGGTCCAGTGATTGATCACAAGACTGACCACACATCTCCACTCTGCGGACAGAGCAGAAAAGATCAAGCTATCGTCCGTTAGTACCGGTCAGCTGAGACGGTTACCCGCCTTACACACCCGGCCTATCAACCTGGTAGTCTTCCAGGGGACTTCAACGAGGCCTTATCTTGGGACTGGCTTCGTGCTTAGATGCTTTCAGCACTTATCCTAACCGGTCGTAGCTAACCTGCGGTGCCACTAGCGTGACAACAGGAACACCATCGGACCGTCCCTCTAAATCCTCTCGTACTAAAGAGAAACTCCCTCAAGCCTCGAACGCCCACAGCAGATAGGGACCGACCTGTCTCACGACGGTCTGAACCCAGCTCACGTACCACTTTAATCGGCGAACAGCCGAACCCTTGGGAGCTTCTCCACCCCCAGGATGTGATGAGCCGACATCGAGGTGCCAAACCCCACCGCCGCTATGGACGCTCGGGTGGGATCAGCCTGTTATCCCCAGAGTACCTTTTATCCGTTGAGCGACGGCCCTTCCATTCGGAACCGCCGGATCACTAGGTCCAACTTTCGTTTCTGCGCGACTCGTCTGTCTTGCAGTCAAGCACCCTTCTACCCTTACGCTCTTCGCCTGATTGCCAACCAGGCTGAGGGTACCTTTGAGCTCCTCCGTTACCTTTTTGGAGGAGACCGCCCCAGTCAAACTGCCCAACTGGCACTGTCCACCGCCCGGATTACGGGTCGGGGTTAGATATCAAACAGGTCCAGGGTGGTATTTCAACGTTGGCTCCATCAGAGCTTGCGCTCCAACTTCGCAGCCTCCCACCTATCCTACACAAGACATGCCTAATACCAATACCAGCATACAGTAAAGGTTCATGGGGTCTTTCCGTCACGCTGCGGGAACGTGGCATCTTCACCACGGATTCAACTTCACCGGGTCGGTGGTAGAGACAGTGCTCCAGTCGTTACGCCATTCATGCAGGTCGGAACTTACCCGACAAGGAACTTCGCTACCTTAGGACCCTCATAGTTAGGGCCGCCGTTTACCGGAGCTTTGGTTGCGGGCTACGCCTTGCGACTCACCCTCTTCCTTAACTTACCGGCACCGAGCAGGCGTCAGTCTGTATACATCCACTTACGTGTTCGCACAGACCTGTGTTTTTGATAAACAGTCGCTAGAGCCGATTCGTGCCGCCATCCGAAGATGGCACTCCTTATCCCGAAGTTACGGAGTCATTTTGCAGAGTTCCTTAACCACCGTTCTCCCGAGCGCCTTAGGCTACTCGCCTCGCCTACCTGTGTTGGTTTTAGTACGGTTGCATTGGTGTAGGGGCTTTTCTTGGTTGTGCTTCACAGAACTTCATCAACCAGGGACTCGGCCTTGCGGCACGGGCATGTCTAGCAGCCCGCTCCTGATTCACACAACGTCCTCCCTACGCAGCGCAGGAATATTAACCTGCTGTCCATCGTCTACGCCTTTCGGCCTCGACTAAGGGACCGGCTAACCCTGGGCGGATTGACCTTCCCCAGGAAACCTTAGGCATGCGGCGTGCAGGTTTCTCACCTGCATAATCGTTACTCATTCCGGCATAATCACTTCCACACCCCGATATCATCCCTTACGGTTTGACTTGCTGATGTGGAACGCTCTCCTACCGATCCTTGCGGATCCCGCTGCTTCGGTATTCTGCTTACTCCCGTTCATTGTCGGTGCACGACTGCTCGACCGGTAAGCTATTACGCACTTTTTAAATGATGGCTGCTTCTAAGCCAACATCCCGGCTGTCATCGCAATCGAACATCCTTAGTGACTGAGCAGAATTCTGGGACCTTAGCAGACGATCTGGGTTGTTTCCCTCTCGACTCTGAAGCTTCTCCCTCAGAGACTATCTCCCGGAATAGTCGCAATAGTATTCGGAGTTTGGTTAGGACGGGTAGGCGGGTAGCCCCCCGAGCCAGTTCAGTCTCTCTACCCCTATCGCGTAGTTGTCCGAGGCTAACCCTAAAGTTATTTCGGAGAGAACGAGCTATCTCCTGGTTTGATCAGACTTTGACTCCTCCCCACAGGTCATCCCCTAATTTTTCAACATTAGTGAGTTCGGTCCTCCACGCAGTTTTACCCGCGCTTCAACCTGCCCATGGGTAGTTCACCAGGTTTCGCGTCTATCCCCGTTGACAATGGTCGCCCTATTCAGACTCGGTTTCCCTATGGCTCCAGTCCTGAAGACTTTAGCCCGCCAACGACGATAACTCGCCGGATCATTATTCAATAGGCACGCCGTCACCCCCTTGCGGAGGCTCCGACTGCTTGTAGGCACACGGTTTCAGGGTCTTTCCCTCCCCTTGCGGGGTTCTTTTCATCTTTCGCTCGCGCTACTTATTTACTATCGGTCGCTAGAGAGTACTTAGCCTTGGGAGATGGTCCTCCCAGATTCGGTCCAGGTTTCACGTGCCCGGACTTACTCGGGTACCGAACAGAAGTCCAAATCTTTTCGAGTACGGGACTTTCACCCTCTGTGGTCCAACGTTCCAGTTGGATTCCTCTAAGATTTGGTTTTCTTACTTCATGTAGTTCGGCCCCACGACCCCGACATCCGTAGACGTCGGTTTAGGCTATATCCCGTTTCGCTCGCCACTACTCAGGGAGTCGAGTTTTCTTTCTCTTCCTGTGGTTACTTAGATGTTTCAGTTCACCACGTTCGCCTTGCATGACTATGGATTCATCATGCAATAATTCAGGGATTCCGGGATCAATGCCTGTTTGACGGCTCCCCCAGACTTTTCGCAGCCTTCCACGCCCTTCATCGCCTTCTAGCGCCAAGACATCCCCCGTGCGCCCTTAGTTGCTTGATCAGATCAGCTTTGCCAGGAAGAAACTCACTCCCACCAGTCACTTTCGCAACCAGCAGTCCTGTGTCCCCTCTTCGCAAAGTGTGACGATCAGCACGCCGCCTTCTGGCAATTCGCTTCTAAGATTCGCTCCGGATATTGACCTTCGTCAGTATCCAATAGATGCCACGCTTGCTTCCACCATGTTTCCAAAGAGCTTGTACCATGAGCCCGAAGCTCACAGCCAGAAAGTCCCAAAACAGGCCGAAACCCATTTCGAAACTTCCTTCCCCTCACGGCCAGGCCGCACGGGGTCGAGCAGTGTAAAACCACCACCCTCACCTGTCAACGATCCGAGTCTCGCTTTTTTGAAACTTGATTCGTCAGTTGACTGGCAATGGAGACATCCGGAATCGAACCGGAAACCTCCTGCTTGCAAAGCAGGCGCTCTGCCAATTGAGCTATGCCCCCGAGTCACCACGGAAGACTGACAGACCAGTGTCCTGGCCTGTTTATCCTCTTGCGTTCATCTGCATTTTCGTCGAGTGGGCGTATGTGGATTCGAACCACAGACCTCAGCTTTATCAGAGCTGCGCTCTAACCAACTGAGCTACACGCCCGACGAGGGTCCCGGAGCTCTTCGCAACGGGTCCAAAAGGTTAGTCAGTCTTCGGTGGGTTCGGCAAGTGATCAGGGCGAGAATATTTTCGTCGTGTTCATTTTCCAATTTTCGAGCCTCACTGTCCGCGTTCGCTTGTGTTTATTCGTTCAGTTCTTCCTGATCATTACGCTCCACCGGACCGTTTCTACCCTCGGTGCCATGATTTCCTCGCAGTGTCATGAACCTTTGACTAGAATTGCCCGTCTGAACCATAGACTGGCCGCTTGGTGAAATTGGCAGACACGCAAGACTTAGGATCTTGTGCCGAAAGGTGTCGGGGTTCGAGTCCCCGAGCGGCCATTTTTCTGATTGCAATTCGTCAGCAAGTGCGACAGACACTTGGTTTTGATTCAGAACCCGGCGTTTCCACTGGCTGACGCGGCTCGATCCCCCGCATGCTGAACTCCCTGCTGTCTTCCGGTGCCCAACGTGTGCTGGACCGCCTGCTGCTCAAAGATCCCTGCACCGCTGTCGATCTGCTGGAATCGCTGTGGGTTGATGAAAGCCGGGCCCACGAGCATCTCAAGCAGGCTGGCCTGACCGACGGACACTTTGGACAGGAGGCAGGTTCGACTGCCAGATCTCCCCTGCCTCCCTGGCCGATCTCGGAGTTTCTTCGCGGCGCTCAGCAATTGACCGTCATGGAAGATCGTGACCAGGAGATTCGGACCGAGCATCTGCTGATGTCGGCTCTGGAATTTCCCGTGTTCTTCGAGCTTTTAGACCGCTGGATGCTCGACGCATCGGGACTGCGGAAGCGGCTGCTGACACCGATCGCGGCGGCTACGACGCCGATCGAAGCGGAAATCCAGCTGCGCCCCGCATCATCCACTCAGCAGAGTTCGGTCGATGTTTCGCGAATCCTGGATGCTTCGGCCAACCGCTGCCGTGAAGGTCTCCGCGTGGTGGAAGACTACGCGAGGATGATCCTGAACGATGCCCATCTGGCCCGCAGCATTAAGGAAGTGCGTCACGCACTTGCCCCCCTGCTCTCATATCTTGATCTCGACGACGCCGTGCGAGCCCGTGACACGGAACATGATGTCGGGACCTCGATCCACACGGCGTTCGAGATGGCCCGCCCGTCAGCCTGGTCAGTGGCCATTGCGAACATCAAGCGCGTGCAGGAGGCCTTGCGGACACTCGAAGAGTACGGAAAAACCATCAATCCCAGGGCCGCCGGAGAGATTGGCCAGCTGCGATACCGGTTCTACACCATTGAGAAGGGACTCTTTTCCACGCAAGGAGCCATCGAGAGGCTCAAGGACTGCCAGCTGTATCTCCTGGTGACCGACGAACTCTGTCCTCGTGGCGCGGGACCGGTTGTGAAGGCAGCGATCCGGGGAGGAGTCGACATCATTCAACTCCGGGAGAAGACGCTCTCCGACAGGCGTTTCCTGGAGCTGGCCAAATGGATTCGAGAGTGGACAGCTGAGGCTGGTGTGCTGTTCATCGTCAACGACCGTCCCGATCTGGCCTGCCTGGCCGATGCGAATGGAGTTCATGTGGGCCAGGGAGACCTGACGGTTCATGAGGCCCGCAAAATCGTCGGTGGGCACAAGCTGGTCGGCGTGTCGACCCACGCCATCGAGCAGGCGCGACAAGCGGTGCTGGACGGCGCCGACTATGTCGGGATGGGCCCGGTGTTCACGTCTCGAACCAAATCATTTGAGACCTTCGCCGGACTGGAATACGTCGCTCAGATCTCAAACGAGATCGCATTACCCTCGTTCGCGATTGGAGGCATTACCACCCACAACATCGCCAAGGTCCTCGCATCGGGGGCTCGCCGGGTCGCCGTGAGCAGCGAGATCTGTCAATCTGAGGATCCCGAGCGGATCACATCCATGCTGAAGGAATCTCTGGCCCTCCACTCGCAGTCGATCGCGACCGAGCAAAGTCCCGAAGATTGAGTCGTATCAATGCACAAGGGACTGGCTCCGCAGCACCAGCCCCTTGGCATCAACTTGTGATAATGTACTCAGCAGCGATTAATGGAAGAACTTGGGAGTTTCGTTCGCAGGAGCATCGCAAGCGATGTCGCACTGGTTGTTATCGCACGCGTCACGCTGATCCTCGAAGTCGGAACCAAAGGTGACTGCGTGAATCACACAGCCAAAGTCACGCTTGTGGAAACCGCTGAAGCAGTAGGACTGATTCAGTTCGCCGATCGCATCAGCGACGTCATTGAGTTCGGAAACGACAGCGTGTTGAACTTCGCTCAGACCGACGATCAGCCCGATAACGAGCAGCGTGGCGACGAGAACGAGTTCAGCGCTGATGATGAAGCCAGCTTCATCGCGCAGGAGTTGTTGCAACATGAGGGGTTCCTTCTGAGATCTGTAGACATGTCACCGCAAGAGTGTCGCCTGCCTTCCTGATCCGAAAGCAAACGGGTGCGGCGTTGAACGGGAGTGCTGCGGCCTCCCGGAAAAAGACATTGCACGGGACGTGCCGAATGTAGTGATGCGTCCGAATAGATCGATTCGTCCGATTCTGCCAGCCATTCGCTCGAACACAAGTTCAGACAGATAAACACGATCGATCAGATATGGGCCACGATTTCATTGGCCAAACAACAGCCGACCTTCAGGCGAAAGATCGCTCTCTCAATAAAACTGAAACAACAAATGAATCAGAATGTTAAGGAACCGAAACAGATGTAACCCCGCAGGAAACACCACCAGGACGCGATGCGCTCTCGCGCCTCTCAAACAAACGGCGTGATCGCGATCGCACCAGTCACTCGTAACACGGGTCACGTTCCGCCCGCTGTGAACGACTCCAGCAGATAACTTCTCTGGAAATCGAAATCGATCGGAACAAAATCCGCCAGAACGGGATCGAACCGCGCGGGTGCCACGACCTTCCCTGCCTGGTTGCTGACCTGCCTTGATGTCCGCCCCAGGTTGCGTCGCAACTTCTTCATCTCGTTTCCAGCTGCCACACGAGACTTGTTCCACTTTTGATCAACGGTTTTTCGCCTGGCGACGAGTGGCGCCATTTCCTTTTCCAGCTGACGAATCTCTACTTCTTTCTTGTCGATCTTTTCCTGAATCGCGACACACCGTGACTGCAGCGTCTGCAAAAAGGTGCTGGACGACGGATTGACCAGCATCCCATTACTGTCGACACCATTCAGCTGTATGTTCGCATTCGCGACCTCCATATCCCCTTGCAGGTCTCGATACTGCTCGCTCAGCTGTTTCATTTTGTCCTGCAGTGGAGCGAGTTCCGCATCGACCGGCGCAGCTTCTTCACGCCACTTCTTTTCGATCTCCTGAAGCGAGGTATCTGCCGCCGAGAGATCCTTGGTCAATTGCTCTTGTTTCTCCACCGTCTCCTGTTGTTTTTGCTCGCCCTCCTTCGCTTTGCTTTCGCGTCTTTCGTTCAGCGCCAGCTTCTCCTCGCGGATGCTGACTCGAATTCGATTCATGCCGTCCTGAATTGTCTGTATGCATTCTTCTTCTTGGGCAAATGCCTGCAGCAAATCGTCTCGACTCTTCGCGAGTGCAGTGACCTGAGCCCCGCGTGCCTTCTCCTGCATGAACCCGATCAGCATTCCCAACTCGTGCAATCGAAACATCAACTCCTCGTGAGACACTGCCCCCTTCACGATCAAGGCTTCGGCAAACGGGGAGATCGCCTCCGTGGCTCGCGGAATGTCATTTGTGCGAATCAACATCCAGAGCTTCAGGGAGTGCGCTGCCAAGTAGGCTGAGCCAGACTTCTCAATCGCTCGATTCAATGAGTCCAACACAACTCGATTGTCGCTGACGGTTAGCGCTCCCACCTGAATGATCCGGAGAGCACGCGCCACCTCAAAACGTGCGTCATCCCCAAAGGTGGATTGTGCCTTCCGGACATGCTTGTCCAAAGCCTCGAATCGCTTCAGCATCGGCTTGCCGGAGATTGGAAACTCCAGAATTGATCGAACTGCCTCCTGGAGATTCTGCGGAGTCTGCTTCTTGGTCTTGAGCGGCAATGCTTGCGGCACAAGGTGAATCGCGGGTTGATAGGCCTTCTGAACGGCAAGGTGAACTCGCTGCATTGGGACTGCCCCGGCCTTCTGCCCCGCAGCAACCAACAACAACTCCCGTGATTCAGCTCCCTCGGGAGGGCACCATTTCAGCACCTTCGTGGTCGCGTCAAATGTTGCCCCATCCGGCAGCCCTGTCAGATTTACCGGAATGCCGGCTCCCAGTTCGTCGCCAGTAAATTGATGCTCGAAATCGGAGTACTCGCGCGCCACCAGTTCCAACGGCGCAGCCTCAGACGCTGATCCCTCGCTCTGTTCCGCAACCTGGGCTTTGGCGGGACCACATGCCAGCGACAGAACCGCGAGCATCACCACGGTCGCCGAGAGGCCCCGCCCCTCAACACCCCGATTGCGGCCAATCCAGCCTGAAATACAGGCTCCGAGCGAACATCTGATGAGGAACACAGCCATCACCAACTCCGCAATGGTAGATCTCAATCAACGAAACGTCTTACAGGGTCAGGATAAATGATACCGCAGGCGGGGGTTGACTCGCTGACCTTCAAGTTCCTTTATCAAATTCGATCGATATGACATTGTCAAGATCTTCCCCGCTCCGGACGGCACAGACCACTCGGTGGTCTGGATGACAAACGACAGACACCCCGCATCGCGGCCACATCCTTCCCCGGCCGCTTCACAGCAATCTCCAGTGCTTAAACTGATGCCTGAAAGTCCGCCGTTGTTGCATATTTCTGCAATTTCGATACCCTTTCCCACTTGCGGACTCGAATTGACGACGCCACGGAGAGCGATTTCCTTGTGGCTGTTTTGTTTTTCGAGTTTGCGGAGGACGTTGACCGATCGTAGCGGTCACCTCACACAGAGTTTCATGAACTCGGAGATGTCGACTTGGACATTCTTGCTGCGATGAAAGACAGCCCAACCTTCGGGCGTGAAGAAGTCAAACGCGTACTGGGCGCAGCGACCGGTTCCGGTGCAGCCGAATTCCGTCGCGTCGTCGATGAACTCCACCGAGATTCAAGCAGCAACCCGGGCCTTAAGGTGCGAGCCGGAGTCGGTTATTTCTACCTCGGCCAACCCGATAAGGCTGCCGAAGCCCTCGAAGGCTGTAAGGACGGCCACGGTCGCTACATCCGCGGCCAGGCCCTCTCCACCCTCGGCGAGCACGACGCAGCTGCGGCCGAATTCGACGAAGCCATGAAGCTCGGCGAAAACAAGGTCGAATGCACCCTCCGGAAGGCTGGTGAAGTTCGCAAGCAGTTGAAGCTCGACGAAGCCGAGCAGATCATCCGCAGCACCGGATCCGAAGGAGCCCGCCAGGCGGAATACTCCTATCAGATGGGCTGTGTGATGGCCGACCGTGGCGACACCTACGGTGCCATCGAGTACTTCGAGCGTGCCGTCGACATGGACCCGCACCACCAGCGGGCACTGTTCGCGCTGGCTCTCCAGGCTGCCCGCCAGGGGAACGACGACGAAGCGATCCAACTCTACGAACGCTGTCTGTCCAAACCTCCGTACTACCTCGGCGCCCTGCTGAATCTGGGCCTGTTGTACGAAGACAAGGAAAACTACGGAGCCGCTCAGTACTGCTTCGAACGCGTTCTCCGCTACGACCCGAACAACGAGTGGGCTCTGCTGTACCTCAAGGATATTGAGGCCACCAGCAGCATGTACTACGACGAAGAGACGCTCAAGCAGCAGCAGAAGCTCGAGCACCTCCTCAGCCGTCCGGTTACCGACTTCGAACTCTCCGTTCGCAGCCGCAACTGTCTGGCCGGGATGGACATTCGCTCGCTGGGCGATCTCACCAAGATCACCGAGCCCGAACTTCTGGCTGGCAAGAACTTCGGCGAGACCTCGCTGAAGGAAGTCCGCGAGTTGATGGCACTGCACGGTCTCAAGATCGGCCAGAACATCAACGAGAAGACGCACGACGCCGGCGGAGCTGGTGCCTCGGACTTCCGCGACCTCAGCCCCGAAGAACAGGCTGTGCTGCAGACGCCGATCGCCGACCTCAACCTGTCTGTCCGGTCTCGTAAGTGCATGACCCGCCTGAACATCACGACTGCGGGCGAACTCTGCCAGCGGACTCCGGATGAACTGATGGGTGCCAAGAACTTCGGCGTGACCTCGCTCAACGAAGTCCGCGCCAA
>QWOR01000302.1 GCA_003669575.1 Planctomycetota bacterium
ACGCTCTGAAGAACGACGAAGCTGGTTTCATCGTCTCGGCCGAACTGGTCCTGGTCTCGACGATCGCTGTTCTCGGACTGGTCGTCGGACTGAGCGAAGTGTCTTTGAACATCAACAACGAACTGGAAGATGTCGGCTCGGCCTTCAGCTCGGTGCAGCAGAGCTACAAGACCAGCGGCACCTGCGGCCACAAGGGGCACTTCTCCGGCAGCAGCTTCTGTGACACCGCCGACTTCTGCGACGGCCAAGACGACATTCGTTAAGAAGTGGGGCGTCAGCCTGCCGTGTCTGCACAGCGTCTCTCACACGCTGAAATCTCGGTTCAGATCGGTTCTCTCGACTCTCTCTCAGTGACGTCTCTCACACTCTCTCCGTCACTTCCCACTTGGTTCTCTCTCAGCCCCCAGTGAATCACCGGGGGCTTTTTCGTTGCTACTACCCTTTCACCACAAAATTCACCATTCGCCCCGGGACCGCCACGACTTTAACGATCTGCTTTCCGGCCAGTTGGGGTTGAATCGTCGCATGGGCTTCCGCCAGCTTCTGGAGTGAGGCAGCGTCGGCACCGGCGGGCACCATGATCTTGGCTCGCAGCTTGCCGTTGATCTGGATCGGGATCTCAATCTCTGACTCGACGAGGTACTTTTCGTCCCAAGTCGGCCAGGCCGTGTAAGACAGCGACTCGCGGTGGCCGAGCAGTTCCCACAGCTCCTCCGCGATGTGCGGAGCGAACGGCGAGAGCAACAGTACGAACGGTTCGAGGACCGCCCGCGGGCGTGGCTCCAGTGTGCCGAACTCGTTGCAGAACTCCATCATTCGGCTGATGGCTGTGTTAAAGCTCAGCTTCTCGATGTCCTCGGTGACAGCCTTGATCGTCTTGTGAAGGACTCTCAACTGTTCGTTGGTCGGGGCAATGTCCTGGATCGCCGGGTGCAGAACGACCTCATCGGCCCGCTCGTCGACGAACATGCGCCATGCCCGCCCGAGGAATCGCGAGACTCCCTCAACGCCGCTCATGCTCCATGGCTTCACCTGCTCCAGCGGCCCCATGAACATTTCATAGAGACGTAACGAGTCAGCCCCGTACTCTTTGACCACATCGTCCGGGTTAATGACGTTGCCACGCGACTTGGACATCTTGAATGCCCGGCTCTCGACGACAATCTCCGTTCCCTTGAGGACGAGATTCCCGCCCCTCTTCTCCACCTGGTCGGGAGTCAGTTTCACCAGAGAGAGTGCCTCTCCGCTTTCGCGCAGTACTCGACCATCCCCATCCGGCGCCTCAGCTGTGTCTTTGATTGAGACGAATGCATCGAGGTCCGGAGAGACCACGTCTGCTGATCCCTTGGCGTATGCAGTGAGTTCCGCCTCACCCAGGATCATCCCCTGATTCACCAGCCGTCCAAACGGCTCCGGCGACGTGACGTGCCCGCGATCAAACAGCACCTTGTGCCAGAATCGCGAGTAGAGCAAATGCAGCACTGCATGCTCCGCCCCTCCGACATACAGATCGACCGGCAACCAGTATTTCTCCAGGGCCGGATCGATGAACCGCTGGCTGTTCTTGTTGTCGCAGAAACGCAGATAGTACCAGCAGGAGCCTGCCCACTGCGGCATGCTGTTGGTTTCCCGCTTCAGCCGAACGCCGTCTTTGTCGGTCTTGTAGAGCCACTCATCGGGCGCCTTGGCCAGCATCGGCGCGGGCGTGCCCGTCGGCTTGAAGTCTTCCATGTGCGGATGCAGCACCGGCAACGACTCGGCTGTATCAGCCCGCATCAGCCCGGTGGGATTCCCCGCCGCATCCAGCTCGTGCCAGATTGGGAAAGGCTCGCCCCAGTACCGCTGCCGGGAGAACAACCAGTCACGCAACCGATAGTTCACCGCCTCCTTGCCGACGCCAGCAGCTGCGAGGTCCGCCGTGATACGAGCCTTGAACTCCGCCGTAGGAAGTCCGTTGTACTTGCCCGAGTTGATCGCCACTCCGACTTCGGTGAAGGGGGCCTTGAGAGGTTGAGTACCTGAACCGTCACCCTGGCCCTCCTCCGCCACGACCTGAATGATCGGAATCTCGAACTTCTTTGCGAACTCCCAGTCTCTCTCATCATGCGCCGGCACAGCCATGATGGCTCCGGTGCCATAGCTGCTGAGAACGTAGTCGGCGATCCATATTGGAACCCGGGCATTGTTGACCGGGTTGATCGCGTAACCACCCGTGAAGACCCCGCTTTTGTCTTTGGCGAGGTCGGTCCGGTCGAGGTCGCTCTTGAGCGAGGCCTTGCGCCGGTACTCATCCACCGCAGCCTTCTGCTCCGGCGTTGTGATCTGGTCAACGAGCGGATGTTCAGGGGCCAGAACCATGTAGGTCACACCGAACAGCGTATCGGGCCGAGTCGTGTAGACCCGCACGGCCGATCCACCGCTCGCCAGTGCGAAGTCGACCTCCGCCCCCACCGACCGCCCGATCCAGTTCCGCTGCAGCGCCTTGATCGAGTCGGGCCACCCGAGGTCATCCAGTTCATTCGCCAACCGGTCTGCGTACGCAGTGATCCGCAGCATCCACTGCTTGAGCGGCATGCGCACAACCGGATGGCTACCTCGCTCGCTCTTGCCGTCAATGACCTCTTCGTTGGCCAGCACCGTTCCCAGTGCCGGACACCAGTTGACTGGAGCTTCGCTGATATAAGCGAGGCGGTGTTGGTCCTGATAGCGGCGGACGGCTTCATTTCGCTGATGGCCGATAGCTGATGGCTGATGGCCGGAAACCACTCCTGCTGACCCTTGGCCCTGGGCCCTAGGCTCTAGGCCTCTGATCTCCTCCGGAATCGGCAACTCGCTGATCGGTCGCCCCTTCCCCACCCGCTGCTTCCCGTCCGGGCCAGTCCACTCAAACGTCGGGTCGTACCACGTGTCAAACAGCTGGAGAAAGATCCACTGCGTCCAGCGGTAGTAGTCGGGATCGGTCGTCGACAGCTCGCGGCTCCAGTCATAGCTGAAGCCCAGCATCTTCAACTGGCGACGGAAGGTGTCGATGTTCTTCTTTGTCGTAACCGCCGGGTGTGTCCCGGTCTTGACCGCATGCTCTTCCGCGGGCAAGCCGAACGCATCCCACCCCATCGGGTGCAGGACGTGCCCCCCCTTCATGCGGTTGTAACGCACGACGATATCGGTGGCTGTATATCCTTCGGGATGTCCCACGTGCAGTCCCGACCCGCTGGGGTACGGGAACATATCCAGAACATACAGCTTCCCCTGGGCATTCGCGGGCGGAGTGTTCGGCGTGACAAAGGTCTGGTGCTCGTCCCAGAACTTCTGCCATTTGGATTCAATGCGAGGGGCGTCGTAACGCGGCATGGTGTGCGATCAATCGAGTGAGTGTGTTTTGTTCTCGCCAAAGCGAGCGGCAGACGTGAGTCTGCCGTGTATGGACGCAGAGAAAAACGACAGCCTGGAATCTGCCGCAGACAAAGACAGCCAACCCCCATCAAGGGTTCACTGCCCGCCCCTCCGCCGACCGAACACGCAGTGTATGAGTTGCCGTGGCGGAGGACTACCAAACGCTCACTCTGCTCCCGACTTACCTACTACCTCGTCCCGCTCCACCTCGACTCTCCCAATCCAGTTCTTCGACCAGTCGCCCGAGTTACTCCCCACGAACAGCTGCCGCGGCCCTGGCCCCTGACCAGCCAGCAGGAATGGCGTCACATGCCCGCCCCGGTCGGCCTCTCCTCCACTCGTTGCCGCTAAGACCCCGCGAGAGGTCCATGCCAACCCATCCCGACTCGCTGCCCACCTCGTCCCCGAGTGGGACTCGTAGAGCATCACATACCCGTCCGCTACCCGACTGACATGCAAGGCCCCGGCTCCCTCGCCATAGATCGGAGCTGTGCCGTGCCGCTTCCAGTGCAGCCCGTCGTTCGATTCCGCATAGCCCACCGCCCGCCCGGTGGCGACGGCCAGTAACGCCTCGGGCTTGTCCGAAGTCGGCCGCACCTGCCCCGGCTTCAAACCACAACCGTCGTACCACATCCGGAACCGGCCCTCCTCATACAGCACCGACGGCCGCCCCACGATCAGCGAGTCCCATGCATCCCCCTCCCCCGGAGCCAGCACCACGCCCCGCTTCTCCCAATGCGCCCCATCGGTTGAAGTCGCAGCTGCGATCTCATCGCTGATCCCATGCTCGGCCCGGGTGTAGAACATCCACCACACATCGCCGACCCGTACCACGCTCGGGTCGTTCACATGATTGACCCCAGCCTCTTCCAGTACGACGCCTTGCTTGTCCCACGCCTTCAAGTCGGTGGATGTCGCCAGATGAATCCGGTCATGCCCGTCCCGCCCCTGCCCCCCCTACCACATGCACCACTGATCCCCGACTCGCTGCACCTCCGGGGCATAGACATTCCCCTCCCCATGTACCCCCAGTTCCGTCTCAGCTGTACCGCGCAGAACCGGCATTGGGGCCGTCGCAAATAACGAGGCCAACAGGGCAATCAGTGACTTCAACAGAACTCTCCCAGCGAGCGGCAGACGTGAGTCTGCCGTGAATCAACCTGCAAGGCCGGCATGTAGCCCTCTTTCCAAGAGAGCCCCACCCGCGACCAGAGCCACAATAGAATTCTGTCGTGTCGAAGCCCGTTTATCGAGCCTCGTGACCTAGCGACGCCACAGGCTCTCAACGCAGCGCATGGGCCAACTCGCCGCATGGAGGCACTCCGTCGAGGATGTCACGCAACACGCATAATCCCTCCACGCAGGGTGGACCCGGTTGCCGCTTTGGGGCCACCGGGGCGGCGGAGCCGAAAGAGGTCTTCAACCGAAGGTCTGTCACGGCATGCCTCTTGTGCCTGGCACACCGGTAGGCTCCAAAGCGAGCCAACCGGTGCTACCCTGCTGGTTTTCAAACAGAGCCTAAGTTCGCCTTTTGCACTTTAGGTGGCCAAGGCGACGGTTTTTTCCAGGAGTTGTTGGAGTTTTTTCGAACCTGGGCCAGTGATGGGTAGGGATAAAACGTGTCGTCGGATGCTGAGTCGGCGGAGGGTTCGCAGCATGTCGGCGAACGAGGGTGCGGTTTTCGACGTGTACCACGGACACACGAGTGGCTGCCAATGGTGATGACCTTCGCGGGCGAACCACAACACAATCAAGCTGTACAGCAGCATGGCCAGCGGAGCTGTGCGTTCGACCGAGCGGCGAGTCCAGCCAGGCGGCTCCTCGAACCCCAAGTGTTGTTTGCTGTCCTGGTTCGTCACTTCCAGACTCCATCGCATTGCGTACCAGGTGAGGACCTGTTCAGCTGTCGCCTGAGAGCACGTCGAGTAGAACGCCTCCCGTCCACGTCCCCCGTTGATCGCTTCGACCGCGACGACACGCAAGGGGCGAGTCGGCGCGGCATGAACATGCCCCAGCTGGTCCGCCACTCGCGCCACTTCACGTCGACCGTAGATGTTCAGTGTGACTCGACGACAACGTCCAGTCAGTAACGATTGGGGTGTCGGCAATCGTTCGCCGCGCCGATGAGGACGGCCATTCGTCCCCGGCTTCCGCGTAGGAGCTGCGGCGTACAGCCTGGCGTCTTTTAACAAACGACTGGTGAGATCACAGTTCGAGGGCAAGTGACACAACACACTCTGGCCGCCATAAGCACTATCCGCCACGACGTGAAATCGTTGGCTTTTCCGATGATGGCAGAGCACGGTCAACATCTCGACGGCAAGTTCCGGTCGCGTGCGATACGTCCGCCGATGTCTGGCCGCGCTTTTCGTATTCAAGTACAGACGAAACAAGATCGGTAAGCAATACACATGGCCAGCCCGGAACGGAAACTCCACCAGCACGCCCAGCACCACCCAACTGTGACCCCAATTCGTGATGGCCTTTCCACGACTGGAGAGCAACGGATCGTGGTGCATCCCGGTCCCAAACATCTTCAGCCCGCGTTTGCGAGCCAGCGTATCATCCAACGCCAGCAGCACGGCCTCGCCTTTCAGCCACGGCTCGATCAGATCAAACACCGCCAGTCCCAACGCATCCAGCGACCAGCGTGCCGCGCTGAACACGCGATGATACGACGAGAAATGTTTCTCCGCCGCATCACCAGCAACCAAAATCATCCGCGTCACTGTCCGCCGAGAAGCTAACACCCAACCGGTCAAGATCGTGACCCAGCTGGCGTGCGTCGGTGCCGTCATCGTCCTCGACAGTCCCTGCAATAAACAAACAAAACTTGGTACAAGTTCCATCGTGAGCCTCCTTGCTCAATGCCTGAGATTGATACCCCAAGCATTGTCATCGAGGCTCGCGCCTTTCACCCAGACCAGTCCTGATGCCTCCATAAAAGTGCAAAAGGCGAACTAAGAGGCTGCTCGTAATTGAAGGAGCATCCATCTCATCTTCTAGCCCTACGCTTTCCGTGATGTCCTTTTGCAATCGCAAAAGCATCATCGACTGAGTGACGCCCAACCTCCATGCAATAGGCACCGACTGCATGTCAGGTTCTTGAAGGGTAAACGAGTCATCGACAGTTGCTACTCGAAGGAGCATTGAACCAACCGAAATTAGCTCTCCTTCTTCGTATCGTATTCCTTCTTCAACTGATTCCTCCAAAAAAGAAGCGAGGACGACAACATCAAGCTGTGGAATGGATGAATCAAATACAAGCACAAATTCCCGATGCTGGTAACTTGAGCATTTCGTCGTCGAAAAACAGTTGTTGCTCATTGTATCCCTCCTGGAAATGCGCGGGGTGGCACCGGTTCGCCAGCTCTGCGGCCTACCGGCGTGGCTTGGCACAAGTGGCAATCTCGGAATGGACTCTTGTCACAAGAGCCTCTGATGCGAACGGACACCGGTAGGCTCCAAAGCCGAACCAACCGGTGCTACCCCGCACAAAGCGACCCGGCCAATTCTGGCCGGGACACCCCTGCAAGGAAAGTCACAACTGTTCGAAGCGCGGGGGATCTGACCTCGCCTTGCCACCTCTCTCTGAGGTCCCCTTTCCCCCCCGCTTGGCTCAAGGCGTTGCCCCAGTTACACTTTGCGAAACCGACTCCCCTCTGTGTCTGTCTTCGCATGGCCAGCGTTCCAAACAACTCGCAAACATCGCTGTCTGCCGTTCTCACCCAGCTTCGCAGCCGGGTTGACGAGAAGCTGAATGAGTACGCCAGCCTGTCGGCCGATTGCCCGGCTCGGCTCAGTGAGTCGATGCACTACAGCGTGGCTGCGGGGGGCAAGCGGGTGCGACCGGTTCTGACGCTGCTGGCGTGCGAGGCGTGTGGCGGGACGATCGAGGCGGCTCTGCCCGCGGCTTGTGCCATCGAGCTCGTCCACACTTACTCGCTGGTCCATGACGATCTTCCGGCGATGGACGACGACGATCTGCGTCGAGGCATGCCAACCAATCACATCAAGTTCGGTGAGGCCACCGCGATTCTGGCGGGTGACGGCCTCCTGACCCGGGCATTCGAGATCATCGCCCGCGACGTCCAGCCTGCCGAGGTCGCGGCAGCCTGTTGCGTCGAACTCGCCAACGCAGCTGGCCCCGAAGGCATGGTCGGAGGGCAGCAAGCTGACCTTGAAGCCGAAACGCATCCAATCCGCACCATTGAACAGCTGGAGGCCATCCACCGGCGAAAAACCGGTCGCCTGCTGCAGGCAGCCTTGCTGATGGGTGGTCGAATCGCGAAAACGACCCCGCAAAATCTACGCAGCCTGCAAATCTACGGCGAATCCATCGGACTTGCGTTCCAAATCGCAGATGACCTGTTGGATGTCGTTGGAGACGCTGGCAAGATGGGGAAAGGTGTTCGCAAGGACTCCGATCACAACAAATTGACCTACCCGTCGCTTCTGGGTATCGAAGAGAGCCAGAACCGAGCGAAGGGTCTGGTCAACCGGGCGTGTGAGGCTGTGGAGAGCCTCGGCCCCCAGACGGCGAACCTTCAGGCACTCGCCCGTTACATCATCGAGAGGGATCACTAATGGATTTTCAGCTGTTGCCCCTGATCTCGTCGCCCGCTGAACTCAAGGCGATGAATGATCAACAGCTTGTCCAGCTCGCGAAGGAGATCCGCGAAGCGCTGTGCATGATCGTCTCTGATCGTCCCGCGCACTTTGCGAGTAACCTCGGCGTGGTCGAGCTGTGTATCGCCCTCCACCAGGTCTTCGACTTCTCGAAGGACCGTCTGATCTGGGACACCGGTCATCAGATCTACCCGCACAAGCTCGTGACCGGCCGCTTCCCGCAGTTCAGCACCATCCGCAAAAAGGGTGGCCTGATGGGCTACCCGAACCCGGCCGAGAGCGACTACGACCTCTTCGTGACTGGTCACGCCGGGGCCAGTGTCTCGACGGTTCTCGGTCTCCAGGCTGGTGATGATCTGGTCCATCCCGAAGAAGGACGCAAATCGGTCGCTGTCATCGGTGACGGGGCTCTCCCCTCCGGAGTGGTGTTCGAGGCTCTCAACAACGCCGCCGAACTCAACAAAGACATCCTGGTCATCCTCAACGACAACAAGATGGGGATCTGCCCCCGCGTCGGTGGTCTGGCCAAGTACCTCGACAAGGCCCGCTCCGCTCCGTTCTACAACGGCCTCAAGAAAGATGTCTCCTGGTTGCTCAACAAGCTGCCGCTGGTCGGCGAACCCACCCGCGAGGTACTCGGCAACATGAAGGACGCGGTGAAGTCCTTCCTGCACGGTGGCAAGCTGTTCGAGGAGATGGGCTTCCGCTACATCGGTCCGGTCGATGGCCACGACCTGAGCTCGCTGCGTGAATATCTGCAGATGGCCAAGGAGATCAAGGGGCCGGTCCTGCTCCACGTCTTCACCGAGAAAGGCCACGGCTTCAAGCCCGCCGAAGCCGATCCCGTCGGCTTCCACGCTCCGTCGCCCTTCAGCCGCGACGATGACTCCGGCGTGATCTTCCTCAAGAAAGGTGGCAGCAAGTCCTACACCGATACCGTCAGCGACGCGATTCTGCACAAGATGCGGACCGACTCCCGAGTCTGCGTCCTCACCGCGGCCATGTGCGAGGGGAACAAGCTCCAGACCATCCGCAGCGAGTTCCCTGATCGGTTCTTCGATACCGGTATCTGCGAAGGCCACACCGTCGCCTTCGCCGCCGGCATGGCCAAGGCTGGAATGCGACCGATCGTCGACATCTACAGCACCTTCCTGCAGCGCAGCTTCGACCACATCTTCCAGGAAGTCGCCCTCCAGAACCTGCCCGTCGTTTTTGCGATGGACCGGGCCGGGGTCTGCGGTCCCGATGGCCCGACGCACCACGGTATGTACGACAACGCCTACATGCGGGTCTTCCCCAACATCACGATCATGGCCCCGGGCGACGAGGCCGACGTGACTCAGATGGTTGACCTGTCGCTCAAGCTGCCCGGCCCGTCGTCGATCCGCTATCCCAAGGCGAACACCGTCACCATCCCGCGCGAGGTCGCTCCCGTCGAACTCGGTAAGGCCGAAGTTCACAGCCAGGGCAAGGACGGCATCTTCCTCGCCTTCGGCACCCTCTTCACCGACTGTGTGAAGGCCGCCGAGAAGCTGCGGTCAGATGGTCTGGATGTCGGGGTCGTCAACGCCCGCTTCCTGCGTCCGCTCGACACCAGTGCGTTCTTCCCGACGCTGGAGCAAGGCGGCTTTGTGATCGCCGTCGAAGAAGGCACTCTCAACGGCGGCTTCTGCTCCGCTGTCCTTGAAGCGGCCAACGCAGCTGGCCTCGACACCCGCCGGATCAAGTGCCTGGGGATCCCCGACCGCTTCATCGAGCACGGCGAACGCGGCGAACTCCTCGCCGATCTCGGCCTCGACGCCGTCGGCCTCCTCATGGCTGCCCGAGCGATGGTGGAGAAAGCCCCAGTCGCCAGCGCGTAGTTTGCCACTCAAGCTTCGGTGAGCCGGTGGCCGTAAGGCCCCGGACTCTTCGACTGTGGCTTCTTGCCGAGATACCGAGATCATCTGGGGGCTGCCGCCCAATGGTACTTACTTTACCAATCCAAGTGAGATCGAGAGCAAACTAAGTTGGACATTTCGAGGGGTTTCGAAGCTGCCGGGTGGCCGGGGCTGAGGCTTGGCGAAGGACCGTTAGTGTGGTCGTATCACACTGGCAGCTGCCATGGCAATTCGCAGAGCTGCTGACACTGCCACACACCAAAGCACTGTGGCCGAATGAAGTATTTGTTTCTTGAAAACCTGAGGGGTAACCTCCTGAGCGTTGCACACGGGTAGGCCCCACGCTCGCCAACCCGTGCTACGTAGTGAACTGGAACATCAAGCGTTATCTTGCTCCTTGGCAATGACTAGTACTGGAAAACTGGGGTCGAATAGAAAAGATTCACATCGAAAATACACTGAAGTACAATGTGGAAGAACAACGCCAGGCGCATTGCCGAAAAAATCGACGCGCTGAAAGTCTCGATCCTTGAACCCTTCATAGAAACCATAACCCTCTGCATTGTCGCAGATAATGACGCCAGTGTCACTGACAATATGGCAGGCAATCTCAATCATCGCGGAGCGCCAAACCCCATCGATCACCACGACATCGTATTTGGTAGATGAAGACTGCCTTAACACTTGCTGAATCTCGCTCACACAAGCAGCCGAACTATCGCCTGATACCTTATGCAAAGTTACATTCGACGGGACCTTTGTCGCTAGTTCTTTCATCCATACAGCATCCGCTTCAAATGAAAGCACGCTTTTCGCTCGCTGGGCCCACCACAAAGTTGATTGACCAGCACCGAACTCCAGGATCGATTTGTCTGTGTAATCGCGGCCTTTCAAGAAATCGATACTCGGATACGTGTACCAAGGCAGCGGTCGACCTCGTTTTGAGACCGCCATCATTTTGAAAGAACTCTTGAAATGCCCTGTTCGCCAACTGAATAAAACCGGCGTCAGGAATGCCGTACACGTACTCCTGATCAGATTCGAAAGCCATCGTGGCAGAAACTTTTTGAATGGAATGAAAGCACCTTGAATCCACGTTTGTGTCATGAGTTGCCTGAATCGCTTTCTGTGTATGCCGACTTTGGGATGGACTCTGAGGTGTTCTGTCCAAGTTGCTTGCAGCATGAAAGTCCAATTTGCAACTTGCATATACGTTTGTCAAGAAGAGGGCTTGCATGGTGAGGCTAAAACAATAAGCCACCACAGTCACGGCAGGGTGGCCGGGTCTGAGGCTTGGCGAAGGCCCGGTAGTTCAAGCTTGTCACAGTCAGGGCCATGCGCTGTACTACTGACCCTGCCACCCCCCGCATACACCATCCGGTGGCTACGTTGTGGTTTACCTGCGCTCGCTCCTCGCGTAAGCTAACTTTGATGAACCGCTCGGAAGGCTGGTTCGCAGATTCTCGCCACTGCACTTCGTCCCGCCCCGCCCTTCTGTGATTCATGGCACGATGAGACCAACACCTCACACTGGTGCTCGCGACAATTACGGCGGTGTTCTCCGCTGTCCGGGGACGCTGCCTCGGCGGAGTTTCCTGCGGACCAGTGCCGTCGGGCTGACGCTGGCTGACCTGCTGCGGGGGCAGTCAGCGCATGCGAGTCCTGCCAGCCCGCTTTCGAACAAGTCTCTGATCGTGTTGTGGCTGTGGGGTGGGCCCAGCCATCTGGAAACGTTCGACATGAAGCCCGAGGCTCCGCAGGAGTATCGCGGCGAGTTCCGGCCAATCAAGACGCCGGTGCCGGGGCTGGAGATCACCGAGCATCTCCCCCTGCTGGCGGCACGGGCCGATCGCTTCTCTCTCATTCGCTCGCTCAGCCACGACAGCCCCGGCCACGTCAACAGCACGCACACGCTCGTGACAGCTTACCCCGGTGAACTGAACGAGCAGCCGCCCTATGCCCCGAAGCATCCCAACGCCTGGTCGGTGATGACCAAGCTGCTGGGCCAGCGGTGACCCGACATGCCGGCCCATGTGGCGAACCATGTGCGGTACGACGGAGCGGCCTATCTGGGCTCCAGCCTGCAGCCGTTCCTGGTGACCGCTGATCCGAATAAGCCGAACTTTCGCGTCCCCAACGTCGGCATTGAGAAGATCGCAGCTGACCGGTTCCAGTCGCGGGCCGATCTGCTGAGCCAGCTCGATCAGTTCCGCCGCGATCTCGACACGGGGCGTCACATGCTGACTGGTGATCGCTTCAACCAGAACGCGATCAACATGCTGACCAGCGATGCTGCGTTGAAAGCCTTCGACATCTCGCAGGAGAGCGAAGAGACCCGCAATCGATACGGAAGGAACTCCATCGGCCAGCGCTGCCTGCTCGCCCGGAGGCTGGTCGAGGCGGGTGTCCGATTGGTGACGATCGACTTCCCGTATGTCGACGGCCAGAAGGCCCGCAGCTGGGACGATCACGCCAGCGTCTGGAACATCTTCACCGAGATGAAAGCCCGCCTGCCGGTGCTGGATCAGGTCGTCTCGGCGATGATGGACGACATCTACTCTC
>QWOR01000348.1 GCA_003669575.1 Planctomycetota bacterium
AGCTGCTGGCCGACCCGAAGATCGACCTGGTCGATATCTGCCTGCCGACCGATCAGCACGAAGATGTCGTGATGGAGGCTCTCGCCGCGGGCAAGCATGTTCTGGTCGAGAAGCCGATCGCGATTGATATCGACTCGGCCAACCGCATGGTAGCTGCGGCGAGGAAGGCCAACCGCATGCTGATGGTGGCTCAAGTGCTGCCGTTCTTCCCGGAGTTCCGCTGGGTTCGCGAAGCAGTGACCAGCGGCAAATATGGGGCATTGCGAGCCGCTGCATTCCGCCGCGTCATCGCCGAGCCCAGCTGGTCAGCCGACATGAGTGACTTTCGCAAGCTCGGCGGTTGGGGGATCGACCTTCACATTCACGATAACCACTTCATTGGGCTGCTCTGTGGCACCCCCAAGGCGGTCTTCTCGCGTGGTCTGCTGATGGAAGGCCTCGTCAATCACGTCAGCACACAGTATCTGTTTGACGATCCGAACCTCACCGTCAGTTGTATCAGCGGGGGCATCGCCGCCGCTGGTCTCAAGTTCGGTCACAGCTTCGAGCTGTTTCTGGAGAAGGCGACGATCCAGTTCGACGCCGGCACTTACGGCGACAGCTGGGTGGTCAATCGCCCGCTGACCCTCATCACCAGCGACGGTCAGGTGACCAATCCCACGCCCGGTGGAGGGACCGAATGGTGCGCTGCATTTACCGATGAACTACAAACTGCGGTCGATGGTGTGGCCAGCGGCAAGGAGCCTCGCATTCTCAGCGGCCAGCTGGCACTCGATGCCCTGCGTATCTGCCTGGCAGAAGCCGAAAGCATCGCCAAAGAGCAGCCAGTGAGTTTGTGACTTCCAGCTGTCTATTCGGCTTGTCCCTAAAACTCCAGCTCTTCCAATCCGTCCATCAGGTCATCGAGAGCGTCGCGTGGCTTGGCTTCTTTGCCGACTTGACGCTTGGGAACGCCGATGGTGGCACCGACGGCTTCCCGGCCATCGGCGACGAGTTCCGCATCGCGTTCTGCGATCGCCTGGTCAATGCCGGTCGGAGCGCCGAAGAGTTGCGACAGGTCAATTTTCAGGTTGCCGATCTCGCCATCGGCACCGGCGATCGCTGCGGACTTATGCTGCGGGAACATGATCGCGTTCTCGGGGCAGACACGACTGCAGGCCGGGCACCCCTTTTTGCAGTTGTCCTGGGCCTCGACCAGAATGCGATCGACCGTGTCGACGCCGTAAACGCCAAACAGACAAAAATCGATGCACTCCATGCAGTTCGTGCAGCGGCTGTAGTCGATGACCGGATACCAGCGGCGAGCACTCGGGGGTTCGTCGATCTTGAGGAGCGAGTTCTCCGCAGCCACTCCGTTGGTCTGGGCCGTGTCGGCAGCTTTGGGGACCGAACCGGAGAGCGGAGCAGGTTGCAGGAACCGCCCCAGTTGAGGGGCCGATGGCGAGCCCGAGATCCACGACATCAGATCGACTGTCTGCACTGCAGTGTCGTTTGAGATGCGGTGAATCTCTTCGATGAATGCTTCCGGTTTGCTGCGAACCCGCAAGTCGATGCAGTAGATCCGCCGGTTGGGAACTTCGGTAGAGCCGATCCCGCTGAGTTCACGAGTTTCGTCTTCATCATCATCCGAGACGAGAAGAGTCGTTCCCTCCTTGCCGCGGACCCCCTGTCGATCGAGCGTCCAGCGTGCCGCTCGTGGGTAAAGCCACGACAGGACGACCAGATCACCTGGAACGCCCCGCAGAAACAGCATGCCTGAGTGATCTGCTGCCATATCGTACAGGTGTGGAACGATCGACACATTCAGTGACGAGTCCATAATCAGCTGCATCGCCAGCTGTTCTTCCAGCTGGCGTTTGGCGGGGTTGAGTCCCTGGCCCTGGGAGATGACAACGGTCAGTTTTCGTCCCGACATAGCGGCTGATCTCAAGCAGTAAGGGAGTTCTCCTTCCGGGCAAGGCTGACGCGTAGCCGAAAGGGTTCACTCTGGTCGATGTGGGAATGATAGCAAGTGTACCTGACCACGAGGGAGAGAATGAGGGGGGGGGAGACAAGGTTTATCGTTGATGCCTGATCGATGGGGAGCTGGACTGTCCTCGGGCTTGTCGATCAACCCTCTTCTGCCGTCCACTTCATTGACAATCGCTCTTGCTCAAGACAGCATATATCTGCGATCGCGGTTCTCGTGGTTGATCTCTGATCTCCCTCCCCATGACTGGATGACATGTGCCGCCCGGCGGACTGTCTTCTGGTTCCTCACTGTTCTCCGTTTGTTCGGTTCACAATCCTTCCTGTTGTTCCTCTGTTTCGATGGTCATTCGTGTCTTCTCCGGTGGATATTCCCGGACCGAAAGCGTTCATTCCTCTGGTCGGACTGGTTGGGGGAATCGGCTCTGGGAAAAGTACGATCGCACGTGGTCTGGCTCAGCGGATACCTGTTGCCATTCTCGATGCCGATCGATCTGGTCATGAGACGTTACGACAACCTGAGGTGAAAGTGGCCCTGCGGCAGGCCTTCGGAGATTCGATCTTCGATCCGTCGCAGGAGGTTCAGCGTTCTCAACTCGCAGTGCTAGTGTTCGGCTCTGACGAACGGGCACGTCAAAACCGTCAGACACTGGAACAGATTGTCCATCCGGTCATCCGGGCTGACATCCGTCGACAGCTGCAAGAGGCGCGAGATCGTGGTCAAGTTCAGGCCGTTCTGCTGGATGCTCCGATCCTGCTGGAATCTGGCTGGAAAGAATTGTGCGATGCGGTGGTCTTCATCGACACCCCTCTCGCACGCAGGCAGCAATGGACAGCTGCCGGTCGTGGCTGGACGCCAGAGGAACTGACTCGCCGTGAGGCCAGCCAGTGGTCGATCGCTCGCAAACGCAGCGAGTCGGACTTCATTGTCGACAATTCCGGTGACGTAGACAGAGCGGTGGCTCAACTGGAGAAGTACGTGCGGGACCTGGTCTCCACGGGGTCTTCAGCCCCCTCTGATTTATCACCGGCCCATTCAAATCACCCCGAGGGGACGTGAAGCGGGAGTTCTTTCCGCGATCGTCTCATCTCACCCCACCCGACCTTTCGGGACACCTGCCATGCCACGCCCATCAAACACGCCATCACCTCGCGGTCAGCGACCTGACTTTCCCCAATACGATCGCAACGATCCACCGATCAAGCGACGGACGCTGGAGTCCTCTCCCGCGAGTCACGATCCGGATGAGGGAGGTGGCAATCTCCTCCCTCCTGGAGAGCGCCCGGCGGTCGCACGACAACCCCGTGACGAGGATGAAGAGGAAGAGCAGCTGTCGGAGATTTACAACGATCCGTCTCTGCGAGTTGATGACGATGTGATGCACGACATCAACGTGGCTGCTCTGCAGCGCATGACGATGAAAGAGCTGATCGACCTCGCCAAGGAGGAACAGGTCAGCGAGATTTCGGGCCTGAAGAAACAGGACCTCATCTTCCGCATCCTCAAAGAGCGGACCAAGATGACCGGGCTGATGTTCGGCGAGGGGACACTGGAGATCCTGCCCGACGGGTTTGGCTTCCTCCGCAGCCCTGATTATCACTACCTGCCGTGCCCCGATGATATCTACGTCTCGCCCAGTCAGATTCGACGTTTCGGATTGCGAAAGGGGGCGACCGTCTCCGGCCAGGTTCGGCCTCCGAAAGAGAATGAGCGGTACTTTGCCTTGCTCCGCGTGGAGGGCATTAACGGGGCCGATCCCAACGTCCTGCATGATAAGGTCCCGTTCGATGATCTCACCCCGCTACATCCCACGCAGCGGATCCGTTTGACGACCGATCCCGCCGAGTTGAGTACTCGGATCGTCGACATGGTCTCGCCGATCGGATTCGGCCAGCGGGCTCTCATTGTTTCGCCACCCAAGGCGGGGAAGACGATCCTGCTGCAGAAGATGGCCAAGGCGGTCCTCGTCAACCATCCCGATGTCTATATCATCGTGCTGCTCATTGACGAGCGGCCCGAAGAAGTGACCGACATGGAACGTCAGGTGAAGGGGCCCCATTGCGAAGTCGTGTCGAGTACTTTTGACGAGCCGCCCAGCCGCCACATTCAGGTCTCCGAAATGGTGATCGAGAAGGCCAAACGTATGGTCGAATTCGGCCAGCATGTGGTGATCTTCCTCGACTCGATTACACGACTGGCCCGGGCCTGGAACACCGAATGCCCCAACTCGGGCAAGGTCCTCACGGGCGGTATCGACGCAGCTGCATTGCAGCACCCCAAACGGTTTTATGGTGCGGCCCGCTCGATCGAAGAAGGCGGCAGCCTGACCATCATTGCGACCGCTCTCGTGGAGACCGGGTCAAAAATGGACGACGTGATCTACGAAGAGTTCAAGGGCACGGGCAACACCGAGTTGCACCTTGACCGCCGCATCGTCGAGAAACGGATCTGGCCGGCGATCGATGTCAACAAGTCGGGAACCCGCCGTGAAGAACTTCTGATGAGCGAAGAGGAACTCAAGCGGATCTGGATTCTCCGCCGCGTCCTGAGCGACATGAGCCCGGTCGAGGCCATGGAGCTTCTGACGACTCGGATGCGTCGGACGAAGACCAATGACGAGTTTCTCCAGAGCATGAGCTTGAGCTGAGTCTGGGACGCTTGAGCACTGCGTCCCACGGTCGTCCAGTTGAACAACATGAGGTTGCTGCATGTCCCCGAATTACTCGATCTCGAATCCGGATTCGCTGTTGAGCCCGTCGCTGGTGATCTTCCGCGATCATCTGATTCATAACATCGATGCGATGATCAAGCTCGCGGGCGGGCCCGAACGACTGCGGCCACATTGCAAGACGCACAAGATGGCGGCGGTCACGAAACTGATGCTCGATCGCGGCATCACGAAGCACAAGGCGGCGACGATTGCCGAAGCGGAGATGCTGGCCCAGTGCGGCGTGAAAGACATTGTCATCAGCTACAACATGGTCGGGCCGAATATCGCTCGAGCCATCGACCTCGCAAAGGCCTATCCCGATGCAAGAATCACCGTGGCCGCCGACGATGCAGATTGCATCGAACAGCTGGGGGCTGCTGCGATTCAAGCCGGTGTCACGATCGGTGTCGTTCTCGATGTGAATCCAGGCCGCGATCGTACGGGCGTCGTCCCCGGACCGGCAGCTGCGGCTCTCTACAAGCAGATCGCCCATACGCCTGGCCTGCGAGCCGAAGGACTGCATCTTTACGATGGCCAGCAGATCCAGGCCGATCCCGTGGAGCGTAAGCACGCGGTCGATCAGGTGTGGGAACGAGTGGTTGCGTTCCGCGAGCTGTTGGAGCGGAACGGACTCCCGGTGCCGCGTATCATTTGTGGCGGCACCCCCACTTTCCCTGTCTACGCCCAGATGACCGACTCCGTGATTGAACTCAGTCCGGGAACCTGTGTTTTCCACGATAAGAGCTACGGTGAGAAGTACTGTGACCTCTCACCGTTCGTTCCCGCAGCTGTGGTCTTTACCCGTGTCGTCAGCCGACCAACGCCCAATCGAGTGACCCTCGATGTGGGGACCAAGGCGGTTGCCTCGGACCCGCCGATGGGACAGCGAGTCGTGCTGCCTGCCATCGCTGATGGCGTCCAGGTCCTCCATAATGAAGAGCATCTGGTCGTCGAGACTCCCGACTCTGGCAAGTGGAAGGTGGGCGAATGGACACTGGCCATTCCTCGTCATGTCTGCCCGACCTCAGCCCTCCATCGGGCAGCATACGTGATCGAGAACGGACAACTAATCGATGAGTGGGAAGTCACTTCACGCGATCGCAAGCTGACGATCTGATTGGTGGTTGGCAGCGATTGGTACTTAAACATGAGTGCCTCCCCCGTTCGCAACGGGGGGCTCGATCGTTATTATCAAGGCCTCGACTCATATCGCTGGGAGTTTGTAAATGGCTCAGTCTGAATTCAAGGTTTTGCCCGAGGCGGATGACCTTCAAAAGATCGGTCGCGATCTCCGCTTCCATCCCAGTATGACCACTCACCCCAAAGTTCTGACGCGTGAGCAGGTCGAGGGTTTCAATGTCGATGGCTACGTCCGCCCGTTACCGATCTACACACCGGAAGAGATTACGGGGATTCGAAATTACTTTAACGACCTACTGAAGAAGGTCGTTAAAGCGGGCGGCGACAGCTACTCGATCAGCTCGGCTCATCTGCGGTACGGCAAGGTTTGGGACATCCTCACCAATCCCAAGATCGTGGCCTGCGTAAAAGATATCCTCGGAGAGAACGTCATTGGCTGGGGCTCGCACTTTTTCTGCAAGATGCCGGGCGATGGCAAGGCAGTCGCCTGGCACCAGGACTCCAGCTACTGGCCGCTGACTCCGACGAAGGCGGTGACCGTCTGGCTGGCGATCGATGACGCCGATCCCGAGAACGCCAACATGCGATTCGTAAAGGGCTCACACCACTTCGGACACCTGACGTATCGTGAAAGCAGCGCGGAAGAACACAACATTTTGAACCAGTCGGTGGATAACGCCGAGCAATACGGTGAAGTGGTCGACAATCCGCTCAAGGCGGGCGAGGCCTCAATTCATTCCGACCTGTTGCTGCATGGATCTGAGGCCAATATCTCAACCCGCCGTCGCTGTGCCCTCACGCTGCGATATGCCGCAGCGGATGTAAAGGCCCACATGGGCTGGAACCAGAAGGGCGTCTGGGTCGCCGGGAAAGACGAAAGCGACCACTGGCTGAATCGAGAACGCCCAAGTCTGGATTGACTCGCGATTCTAGGGGGGCATTGGCGTCATCTAACCCAGCGTCTGAACCGGTCCGGTTGGTGGGCTCGCCGGATCGATAAACGTCCGGTGCCAGTGCTCCAGGCAGATCAGATTCCACAGCCGATAGGCATGGTCGAACTGGCCGCTGACATGCTGGTCGATCATTTCACGGATGACCTGCGGGTTGAAGTACCCGCGTGCGAGCGATCGCGGCGAGAGCAGTGATTCCTCAACAAGTGATCGCAGCTCCCCTCGAAACCAGTGGTCGATCGGAACTCCAAAGCCCATCTTCTTGCGGGTCTGGATGGAGGGCGGAAGCAGATCGCGAAATGTCTCGATCAGAATCTTCTTTCCCAAGCCCGGCTCAAACTTGAGTTCGATTGGCATGCGGGCCGCGAGCTCAACGACGTGGTGATCGAGGAACGGGCTGCGGGCTTCCAGGCTCGCCGCCATGCTGGCAATGTCGACCTTGGTCAGGATATCGCACGGCAGGTACGTCAGCACATCGGCAGCTGTGGTTCGGGTGATGAAATCGCGATCGGGGCAAAGCTGATATGCGTTGAGCAGGAATTCCGCGGAGTCGTAGTTGTTCAGCTGGTCGCGAAACGAGGGGGTGTAGAGCCGCTCTCGGGCATCAGTGTCGAAGATCCCGATCCAGCGCAGGTATCGCCGCTCGGGTGACTGGCTGAGGCCGGACAGGAATCGCTTGAGACGCCGCCGGAATGATTTCTGTTCCACTCGAGCGGGGATTTTCTGCCACAACGGCCACCCACAGATCGACCGGACAAAGCTCGGCATGCGATCAATCTTGCCCGCCAGACGAACTGCCTGGTATCGGTCGTATCCGGCAAAGAGCTCGTCACCGCCATCTCCCGAAAGCGCCACTGTGACTTTCTCCCGCGTCACGCGAGAGAGGTACATCGTCGGGATGGCTGAGCTGTCGCCGAATGGTTCGTCATAGTGCCAGATCAGTTCCGGCAAAGTGTCGAGCGCGGAGGGCTCGACAATGTACTCTTGATGATCAGTTCCCAGCAGTTTGGCAGCCTCGCGGGCATATTCGCGTTCGTCGAACTGGGCGACGGAAAAACCGATTGAGAAGGTGAGGATCGGTCGAGAGGAAAGCGACTGCATCACACCGGAAACGATCGTCGAGTCGATTCCACCCGATAGAAACGCTCCCAGTGGCACGTCTGAACGCATCCGCAGTCGCACTGCTTCGGTCATTGTCTCCCGCAGCTTCGATTGCCAGTCGGCCTGGCTCCAGTATTGCGAATGGGCGAGCGTGGGATCAGCGAGTGTGTGGCTGATATCCGAGCGATACGGCGGTGTCCAATATTGTGATACAGTCAGCTTTCCGCGTTCGTAGACTGCGTAATGGCCCGGTGGCAGCTTGTGATACCCCTTCAGGATGGTCCGAGGATGGGGGACATACTGGTAGGTCAAAAAGAGGTCGATCGCCTGCGGGTCGACTTCGCGTGGTGCATTCGGGATCTGCAGCAGTGTCTTCAATTCGCTCCCGAAGCTCAGCCGATCGGACTCCTGGCGGTAGAAGAGCGGCTTCTTTCCAACGCGGTCGCGCGCCAGAATCAATCGCTCGTTGCGATCGTCCCACAGCGCAAATGCGAACATCCCCCGAAACCGGCTCAGGCATTCGATGCCGTACTCTTCATACGCGTGGACGATACATTCGGTGTCGCTGTGTGTGGCAAACTTGTGTCCCTTGGCCAGCAACTCCTCTCGCAACTCGACGTAGTTGTAGATCTCTCCGTTGAAAGCGACCCACACGGACCCGTCTTCGTTCGAGAGCGGCTGATTTCCGGTCGACAGATCGATGATCGATAAACGACGGAATCCGAGAGCAACTCCCGCTTCGGGGTTTCCACGAGCTGTGGCAATGTGCTGTCCCTCGGCATCGGGGCCGCGGTGCACAATGAGGTCGGTCATGCGGCGCAAGATCGTCGAGTCGATCGCCATCGCGCGACGAGTCCAGGCTGCCCCGGCGATTCCACACATACGCTCCGCGTCCTTTCCGACACTCAGATTCGAGACGGTGGATTCTCAGGGGGCCACACTCCAGAGTCAATTCGACAAGCATCCCGGGCTTCGGAAGACTCTCGACACTTGGTGCGATACGATCAACGTATGTCGTCATTACCGGCCATTCTCCCATCTGACATCCGCTGGGCTGCTCGCCTGCAGATGTGCATTGGTGTTTTTTCGCTCATTCTCGGTGGTGCAACATGGCCGCTGTGGTGGCCGGTCGGGGAGTTTCCGGTCATTCCGTGGTTTCGCAGCCTGATCTCGGCCCCGCTCAGCTTTGAACGGGGACTGGCGATCGGTTTGGTCATCAGTTCCGTCGTGATGGCGGTACTTGCCGCAAGGCAGTGGGTCCGTGCTGATGCAGAACGTACTCAGTCTGGCCGTCCTTTGTACGGAGGGCTGCGATGTGTGAGTGCCGTCTGGCTCGCTTGCCTCGCCGGGAGCGTATTGCTCGATCAGCAGCGGTTTCAGGTCTGGGCGTGGGAGTTCTTCTGGCTGACGATGTTCCTCAATCTGGCGTCACCACGAGTCGCTCGCAGTTGTTGCCGAGTCCTGGTGATTGGGATTTATTTTTATTCGGCGATTTCGAAGATCGACTTTGGATTCGTCCAAGCTCAGGGCCCATGGCTTTGGCAGGGGCTGCAGCGGGCAATCGGGATCGAGTCGAAGTCGTGGGGGGGGGCACCCACGCTATGGATGTTGGCATTTCCACTGGGAGAATTGCTTGCTGCGGGACTTCTCAGCGTGCAAAGAACTTGGCGCTGGGGGATCTTCGCGTCCTGGGTGATGCACGGGACGCTGTTGCTGACGCTCGGTCCGCTCGGGTGGAATCAGAAGCCGGGGGTACTTTTGTGGAACGTGTTCTTCCTGATCACGGTGCCGATGATCTTTCGCGAGCCGATGACTGTTGATAGTGGCTTCTACGGTGAGGGGCCAAATCCCTTGAGGTTCACTATCAGCGACCGGTTGTGCCGGATCGCCGTCCTAGGACTGAGTCTGTGGCCAGCCCTGGAAGTTGTTGGCCTGTGCGACCATTGGCCAGCCTGGGCTGTCTACTCATCGCGTCCCGAGATCGTGACGATCGAAGTTCCCGAAGAGCAGGTCGGCAAGTTACCCGCCAGTTTGCAGACGCACATCGGTCCACCACAGCCGTTGTCGAGCAGGCGACCGATCTCGATTGATCACTGGTCGTTTGAGCAACGTCATTGCCCGATCTATCCCAATGCGCGATATCGCCTGGCGGTCGCCCGTTCTTTGGAAGATCGCTACGGAGTTCACTTGCGAGTGACAGAGCAATCACCGCCAGCTCGCTGGACGGGAATTCGACAGGTCATCGAGGTCACGGATCTGGCTGCGACTCTCGACCGTCGGTTCTGGTTCAACACACGGGCTCGCGTTGACAACGCTCAGGGTACGATCACATTCGGTGACCGGATGATTGCTCTCACCGCTCAGTGGGCGGTCGCGGGTTACGCCATCGCTGTGTTGTTCTCCGTGCGTCAACGTTCCGGGGAGAGACCTTCTCGAAGCGTGGCCTTTTTCTGGACGGCGGGTTTGGTCGGTCTCGCGGTCCATATGGTTTGTGCGTTCCACTTCCTGCACCACTGGAGCCATTCCGCCGCGCTGAAACACACGGCGTTGCGAACCTTCGAGGTGACCGGGTGGAGCTGGGCTGGAGGGCTGTATATCAACTACGCGTTTCTGCTGTTCTGGATCTGGGAAGCAGTTCGACTTTGGCGGGAGTCGCTCGGCCTGGCGCCCGTCGCCTCGTTGAGGTGGCGACGCTTGGTGCACAGCGTGTTTCTGTTCATGATGTTCAACGCGACGGTGGTGTTTGGCCCGTGGCACTGGACTGTCGCAGCTGTGGCGTTCGGCCTTGTCTGGCTGTGCCTGGTGAAATCGGCGACAGCACACTCAGTGGTGCTCGATGGTTTATCTACTCCTCAGCCACCAGCGGGCGATCAACTCGGATAAAGAGCCAGCAGATCGCAGCTGCGACATACACGATTGCTGAAATCGTAAAGACCGTCTGATAGCCAGCGAGCGTGGCTGACGTTTTCGCCGCTTCATCCAGCAACGAGACCGGAACATTCAGCTCGACCGCCTTGGCTGCGACCGATTGCTCAACAACAGTTCCGGTGTGCCAGTTCGCAAACGCGGCCCCAACGGCTCCGATGGTGTTCATCGCCGCAGCAGTGACAGCTGCGTGTTTCTGGCCGATATCCTGACAGCTGGCCCAGATGGCTCCAAGAGTCAGGTCGACACAGAACGCCGCGAGCGAAACAAGTGCACAAAACGCGAGAGCTCCCGGGGACTTGACTGCTCCCCACCAGGCAGCGGCACACAACAACATCGCTGACACGCCGACGATCTGACGGGCGGTGTGACGGTGTCTCACGCTCCGGGCCAGTCGACTGATCAACACACCGCCCAGCACGCAGCCGACCGCTCCGACCCACAGCGGGGCACCCTTGTAGATCGACCCCATGATGTCTCCATCGGCGATCGAGAACCGCAGCTTCATATACCCCGGCAGGTAAGTGATATTGAAGATCCAACCGTAGTTCACCAGTGTGTACATGATGCAGATCATCCACACACTCGGATGAGAGAACAGGGCGTTCCAGGGAACTCCACCGGTGTGTGACTGAGTGACGGTCGCTGGGCCGATGATCGCCAGTTCGCCCGAGTTGACTGAGGGATGCTCTTCGGGGCGATTGCGGAACCACCGGCTGAAGGCCAGGCACCAGAGAACTCCCGTCGCTCCAAAGACAACAAATACCCAACGCCAGCTTGGTAGTGCGGGGGTCCAGGCCGTGCCGGCGACAAGTACACCCCACAGCAGCGGAGTAATGCCGCCCGCCAGTCTCCCCGCCATGAACACGAACCCTTGTGCCGTCTCCCAGTAAGTCCGGGGGAACCAGTTGTGAATGGCTCGCGTGATATTCGGGTAGGCCCCAGCCTCACCCGCACCAAACAGAAACCGTACCGCAACCAGTGCTGCCAGTCCGCCCATCTGATAGCCGCCGATCGTGCTGCCAATCAGTCCTGTAATGGCTGTCCACGCCGACCACCACGCCACGATCCTCAGTAGCGTCCCGCGCGGCCCCCAGCGATCCCCAAACCACCCGGCGGGAATCTCGAACAATGCGTAAGCGATCGTAAATGCCGTGAACGCCCACTTGAGTTGAGCCGCTCCGTCGAGCCCCAGATCCTTGGCCATCGCTGCTGCAGCTGCCCCGAAGCACGCCCGGTCGAGGTAGGTAATCATCGACAAGCTGCAGGCAAACGCGAGGACCGAGTAACGGACCCGGGTGGGGGGAGTGGTTGAGTCCAGGCTGGCTGTGGCTGCATCGTTCCCGGAATCATTCAGCGATGTCATCAGCGGTCTCTCCACAGTGCAGATGCAGTCCATCAGAAAGGATTCGACACAGAGTCGACGACCGGCACAAGTGTCGGTGAGAATATTGGCGATTGTGCTGACGCTTTGCTGTCTCATTTGCGCCGAGGACATTGTCTGAGAGGCTGTAACCACTCGATATTTTTCAAGGATTCAATCATATTCTCATGAGCCATTGTTCGCTGA